>JANYDT010000115.1 GCA_025359845.1 Acidimicrobiia bacterium | reverse complement strand
CTTCCGCGGAAGCGCTCGAAGCCGCGCTCCGGTCCGCTGTCGGGCTCGGCTCGATGGATCGCAAGGCCGCCGCGAAGACGATCGAAGCGGTTGCGAAGAAGTGTTCACTATCGACGCCGCAGACGAAGGCGCTATGGGACGCTCTCGCCGTTCGTGATCCCGACGCGCCGCCCGTCACCGACAAGAAGGGCAACGCCGAACCCGACGCCGACCTGCGTGACGGAGAGAACGTCCCGCTCCCTTCCGAGCCGTTGGTGTTCGAGGCCGATCCATCAGCGCGCTTAGCAACGTTGCCGTATCGGACGGTCGTTGAGGACTATGTGGCCGCCGAGGTGCTGCCGTATGTGGCGGACGCGTGGGTCGATCACGACAAGACCAAGATCGCGTACGAGGTCCCGCTGACGCGGCACTTCTACAAGTACGTCCCGCCTCGCCCGTTGGCGGAGATCGACGCAGAGATCAAGACGTTAGAGGCCGAGATCCAGCGACTGCTCGCAGAGGTGACGGCGTGAAATGCGCGCCAGTTCGGCGACTCGCGGCGGTCGCCGAAGTCTCCCTGGGACGGCAGCGCTCCCCTGAGCATGCGGACGGTCCATGGATGACCCCGTACCTGCGGGCGGCGAACGTGAAGGACGGAGTCCTTGATCTCTCTGACGTGAAGGAAATGAACTTCACTCCGCGCGAGCGGGGGGAATTCCAGCTCGAACCCGGCGACGTTCTCGTTACCGAAGGGGCCGGCTCTCTTGCTGCCGTCGGAGCGGCGGCCGTGTGGTCGGGCGAGTTGGATTCGCCAGTCTGCTTTCAGAACACGCTCCTTCGATTGCGGCCGAGGGGTGGAACCGACGGTCGCTATCTTGCGTGGTGGGCGAGACATGCCTACGGAGACCGGCTGTTCGCTGCGGAGGCAACGGGCGTCAACATTTTCCACGTGAGTGCCGATCGTGTCCGCTCAATGGGAGTGGCGCTCCCCAGCGAAAGTAAGCAGCGAGCGATCGCCGACTTCCTCGACGCCGAAACCGCCCGCATTGATGCTGCGGTTTCGATGCGCAGACGGTGGCTCCACCTGGCAGCCGAGCGTTTCGCGGCTCAAATTGATGCCAGCTCGGAACAACTCCCCTCAGAGGTACCGCTGAAGCGGGTGGCTCGGCTTTCCTACGGGCTTGGCCAGCCGCCGCCTCTAAGCGACGATGGTGTACCGATCATTCGTGCGACAAACATTGACGCCGGGACTATCAACCCGACGGGCCTCATTTACGCGCAGAAAGGAGACCTTCCGGTCGACCGGTGCCCTCCGCTTCGCCTAGGTGAAGTGCTTGTTGTGCGAAGCGGCGCACTCACGGGCGATTCGGCAATCATCACCTCCGAATGGGTCGGAGCGAGTCCATCCACTGTACGTAGCGCGAGTGACAGTTTTCGGAGGTGAATCGAGCCCGACAGTTCGAAGATCATCCCTGCTTTCATCCCTACAACTGGACGTACTGACACCCTCAGGCCGGACGCGCCGGACGCGAACCCGCACGTCACGGCACCACGCCGAACAAGACGCACGGACCAGGATGACCCACACGATCTTCGAAGGAACTTCGGAGATCCAGCAGCTGGTGATCGCACGAGCCATATCAGGCTTGAGAATTGAGTAGTTCTCGTCCGTCGGTCATCCCTACCGGGGTCTGTCGAGGACAACCGATTCCGACTTCGTCCGGGTTCGCCTCGACGAGGTGACGCTGCTCAGACGCGGACGCGACCTGTCGGTCGACCATCGGCTCGGGTGAGCCCTTTGGACGCTCGTGCGCCAAGGGTGTCGTCGAGCCATGACATCGGCACGACGATTCGACGCCGTATTCGGATAGCCGTCGCGCGCGGCCTCGTAGGCGGTGGTCCTCGAGATGCCCAGGAGTTGCGCTGCCTTCGTCACGTACACGGTTTGCGGGGTGCTCGGGGCCGAAATCGGTGAACTGGCGAAATCGGAACAGCGGTGGCGGTGGAACGAGCTCGGTGGGTAGTCGTCGAAGCCGAGTTGGTCGGTTGAGTTGGTCACGAAATAGGTATTGCTAACGGTGAACGAGACGCTCCTCAGTCGGCGGACACGACGGACGAATCGGAGGTTCCGCAGGTAGAGGCGCGGGCGGCCGGGAGCTATTGCTAGCGACGCGGGAACCGCTCGTATGGGCCGAAGTAGCGCGGCTTGGCAGGTCTGCCGGCGGGGGGTTGCTGCGCGCCGATACCAAGCATCACCTACCGGCACATAGCCGCACGCGACCTCGCTGCACCTTGCCGGATACGAGCCCGGTCCATCCCCCGTTTGTGCAGCGTATGGGCACAGTTGGGTGCGAGCTACTGCTGTGTATGAACGTCCGCCCGTAGGATCAGTTGGGGCCACGGGTTGCCTGTTTGTACGCCGCTGATAGTCGTTCGAGCGGCCCGGGACCTCGTCGTTTCGCGGGTGCGGCGCCGAGGTGCCTGACCCGCAGTTCGTCCATGAACTCTTCGATGAAACGATGCCCTTCGGCGCGCATGAGTTCTTGGCGAATGCGGAGTTCGGAGGTGCCATCGCGCCAGTCGAGGCCCCAGTTGCCGAGCGCGAAGATGATCGGCAGTGTCTGGATGCCGGCCTCGGTGAGGCTGTAGCGAGCCCGTGCGCCGCGTGCCGCGTCTTCGCGGTTCAAGATGCCGGCCGCGACCAGCTTCTTGAGCCGGTCGGCCAAGATGTTGGACGCGATGCCTTCGATCGAACCGGCGTAGAGCTCGCGGAAGTAGCGGCGGTCACCGAAGATCACGTCGCGCAGTACGAGCAGCGACCAGTGGTCGCCGAGCGCCTCGACTGCGGCATTGATCGGGCACTCCGAGCGAGGTTCTTCCACCCTTGCCTCCTTGACGATCTAGCCTGTCCAACCTACTGTAGTGCTTGCGAATCACAATCACTTTGGAAGGGAACCTGCTCATGGGAGTACGAGTCGACCTCAACGTCTCACTAGACGGATACGCCACGACCGAGGGCGGCACGCCGGACAACCCGATGGGGGAGGACTGGAACAAGCTCACCGCGGCCTACGCCGCCACGCGCACATTCCGTGAGCGGGTCTTGCACGACACCTCGGGCGAGGGCACGACCGGCATCGACGACCGCTACGGCGCGGCGTACTTCGAAGGCGTCGGCGCCGAGATCATGGGCGCTGGAATGTTTGGCTTTCACACATTTCCCGATGACCCCGACTGGAAGGGCTGGTGGGGCGACGAGCCGCCGTTTCGTGTGCCGGTGTTCGTGCTCACCCACCGCACGCTCGACTCGATCGACATGTCCGGCGGCACGACCTTCCATTTCGTTAATGCGACCCCCCATGAGGTGCTCGCGCAGGCCACCGCGGCCGCCGGCGGGAAAGACGTGCGAGTCGGGGGCGGCGTCAGCACCGTGCGAGAGTTCCTCAAAGCCGGTCTCGTTGACCAGTTGCACGTCGCGATCGCGCCCATCCTGCTCGGTCGCGGAATCAGCTTGTGGAGCGACCTTCGCGGGTTCGAGGACGGCTACCAGGTACGGACCGAGACCTCCGAGAGCGGCACGGTGCACGTCACCTTTACTCGCCCCTCGTAGGTCGACGATGAGTCTTGAAGGACGCGCGGCGTTCGCAGCACGGTGCGACTGGGCCGGAGGGGCCGCCCGGAAGAGGCAGAATTCGGACAAAGTCGTCCACTCCACGACCCTGGCCGCGGCGTCAACCGCCAACACCCAACTCGAACGCCACTTCGACTCCGACGCGGTCCACAACCTGAAGGCCGCCTCCAGTAAGGATCCCTTGGTCGATGGCCCGATGGCGTCCCTGGCGGAGCTCGTTGCAATTGGAACCGGCGGATGAGCTGAATGCACGAATTCGTGAGGCGCGAGCGCCCGCAATATCGTTCTCCGAAAAGCGTCAGTTGAATGAGATTCCCGAAGGGCAACTCAGACCGGTCTTGACACCACCGAGGGTGCGGGTCGGCGCACTGTGACCGTCGGGTCCCATGCAAATACCAAAACGTTCTTAGCACTGTTTGCGACATAGATGGCATCGTCAGGCCCGACGGTCACACCTTTCGGTTGGCTCAGCCGAGTTCCTCGGCGCCGGCGGCGGCAACGGACCAGTTCCGGGCGCGGTAGTTTGCCCGGTTGTCCAGTGGGAAGCGGTGCCACTTCGCGGTCAGTCGGTCAGCGCAAGGATCGAAAGGATCTTTTCTTGTTCCGCCTTGGCCTCAGGCGAGCCGCTCCCACTGCGCCCCGTGGTCCATTGGGCCAACATGATCGCCGTCGAACCATTGTTGTTCGCGCGGTGCGGGTCAGCACCGGCGTCAAGCAAGGCGCGTACCGCCGCCGCGCATCGGTTTCGGACTGCACGATGCAAGGGCGTCACACCGCCAGTCGCGACGGCGTCGGGGTCTGCGCCCACTTCGATCAGATACGCGACAGTCGCGGCCTGTCGCCGCGAATCCCACCCGCGCGAGCCAGGCCCGCCGCTTACGTCTCGTGCAGCGGTTCGGCACCTCGACGATTCTTCGCCTGTACGTTGGCGCCCTCCCAGACGAGCTGGCGAGCGAACTCCGTGTTATAGGCGGCCGCCGCCACGTGAAGAGCGGTGTGACCGGCATACATGTACACACCGCAGTCGGGAAGGAAGAACTCCACTGCCGTTGCTCGGGTCGCGCCAGCGGCGACAAGCCGAGCTAAAGCGAGCTCCGGGGTCATAGCCAACAGCTGTGACGCGACCCCGCGGTCGCCGAACGAGATCGCGCGCATAAGCGTGATCAACGCTCCATCCTCTACCACCCAAGCCATCGTAACCAGTCCGTTCCGCCTAACATCAACACTCCGCTCGGGTCGGCCGACACCGAGCATCACGCTGTGGCAGACCCAGTCGTGCGGACGGGCCGACCTGAACAGCAGAGCGTCAGGCGGCGAGGGTCAACTTCGACAACCGAGAGCGGCGTTGAGCACGATACAGGCTTCGTCCATGCGAACCCGACCGAGGGTCACAACGTGACGCCGGAATGCGCGGCGGTCGATAGTTCGTGCGTTGTCGAATGACACAACGCAGTCCTGGCGAAGACCGTCGCTGCGCCCGAGGAGTTCGGACATCAGACCTCGGATCGTCGTGGTGAGTGGGGCGATAACCACAGAGTCGATACGATCGGCGACCGGGTCCCGGGTCAGAACAAGGACGGGACTATCCCCGCCCGAGCCCGTTGCCGCGAACCAGATCTCACCGCGCTTCACGATTCGAATACCGCTTCCCAATCGGTTCCGGGTTCGTCCTTAGGCCACGTCTCGGTCGCCCACAGTTTGGTTTCCTCGCGACGTAGAGGCAGGGCCGCGTATAGCTCGGCGTCACGCTCGCAGGCGCGGCGATAGAGCAGATCGGGGATCGCTTCGTGGAGCAGTTGCGTCTTGGTAAGACCAGAAGTTTTGGCCTCGGCTTCGAGCTCGCGAAACAACTGATCGTCGACTCGAAAGCTCAGGGTCGTCGTCATGCGTTCAGTAGACAAATGCATTGCACGATTGGAGCGTCGCCCTCCTCCTGGCATCTCAGACCACGATCGTGGAGACGGGCGACACGGTATTCTCAACGGCGGGACGTTCCATGCCTCCGCGACTTTGAAGGAGGACGACGGCATGCCCGTCATCGGCGGTCGCCTCATCACCTTTGCGATCGGCACCGGCGCAGCCCGACAAACGTGTACAGCAACGACTCGTTCAAGGGCTTTGCCTCGGCACCGGGAAACCCGCCGCAATGTGGCGCCCCGTTCGGTGCCACATCGGGGAGAGCACGAAGCCGCCAACTTCGGTTCCCAGCTACATGGGCACCATCGTTACCAGTCAAGTGACAAAGCAGGGTTCGTCGATCACCGGAACGCGCGTGCAGTTGGTCATCGTGCGGACCGATCCGCGTACACGACGAGACGGCAACGACTCGGCCGACGAACTCGAACCCGGGTACTCGATGAATCCGCCGCGCTGATATCGAAGGGTTGGGGCTCCCGACGAGGTGTATCGTTAGTGTATGTCACGCACCAATATCGATCTCGATGACACGGCTTGCCGAGCAATCATGGAGCGTTACCACTTGGGGTCCAAGCGTGAAGCCGTCAATTTGGCCCTGCGGCGACTGGCATCTGAGCCGCTCGATCTCGACGATGCCCGCCGCCTTCGGGGCTCCGGATGGGAGGGCGACCTCGACCAGCTGAGGAACATTCGCACCGGATGATCATTGTCGACACCTCAGCATGGATCGAATTCCTGCGCGATACAGGATCGAGGGTTTGCAACAAGGTCGATCTCCTCCTTGGCGCCGACCTCGCCATCTGCGATGCCATCAGCATGGAGGTTCTCGCCGGCGCCCGCAACGAAGAACACCTCGCCCAGCTACGCGGCTTGCTGGCTCGGGCAACGCTGGTTCCGATTACGGCAGAGGACTACGACCAAGCCGCCGCTCTCTACCGGACCTGCCGCCGCAACGGTGAAACCGTACGCAAGCTCATCGACTGCCTCATCGCCGCCGTGGCCATTCGCTCCAACGCGCCGGTCCTCCATGCCGACGCTGATTTCACTGCCCTTGCCCGGCACACCCCGCTTGCCACGCACGATGCAGGCAAGTGACCGACTCTGAATCGCCCCAGGCCGACCCGATGGCGAGCTACGCGTTCTGTGCAGTGATCCGTTCTTGCACAAACGCGACGAGGGTCGACTCTGGCAGGCTCACGCCGGTTTCGACTGCCGCGTCGAACTGGTCCTTGCCGAGCGCGTTGCTGAGCAGGACGACGGACGCATCGACGTCTTCGGCGGCGTTGGGTTCGAACGGCAAGGCCGACGTAGCACCGGATGCGTTGAGCGCGCCGTGTAATACGGCGGCGCCGTAGTAGTCGCCGATCTGTGTCAGCAGTCCGAAGACACGTCGAAGCGACAGGCGAAGGCTGGCCCAGTCGCCGCCGCGGTGCCATGTGTCGATCACCCGGCCGGAGCCGGTCAACGCCGTTCGAACGTCACCCTTGCGGGCCTCGAGCCACCAGACCTCGGTTTGCGCGAATGCCTCGATCCACCGGTTGCCGGCCGCACCGGCGAGCTGCGCCGACTCGCGCAGCAGGCGAAGGCTCTCGGTCGGCTCCGATCCTTCGAGCGCCAGACCGAGCGCGTAAGAAGCCTGGGCTCGCGCTGTCGGCGAGCCGCTGGCGTGGGCCGTCGCTCGTGCTTCGCCCGCGAGGATCGCACCCTGAACCGTTCGACCTACGCTCGTCTCAGCGACCGAGCGCATGTAAAGCGCATGGGCGAGTCGCGATGGCGAACCCCGACGGGCCGAGGAGACCACGCGGTCCATCCAGTGCAGCGCGTCTTCGATGCGGCCGAGGTAGAAGAAGGCATTGCCGAGAGCGCGTTCAGCCAGCCCGCTACCTTCGAAGCCGTCGTGCTCGTGGGCGATGGCCTCCAGCGCAGAGGCGATGCTCAACTCGAGATCGCCGCGTACAAAATATCCATAACTCACGATGGCTTCGGCGACCGGGTACTTCGGGTGCGCGCCGGCGCCCGGCATCGTGAGGCAAGTCGCCGCCCAGGCCGCCAGCTCGTAGCGGATCCGTCGGAACGCGAACTCCCGTAGCCCCACCACTATGCGCAGAGCCGCGTCGACGTCGCCCTTTCGTACACCGCGGTTGTGCGCAACGCGATAGTTGTCAAAATCCCATTCGATTCGTTGCGACCATGCCACTTCGTCCGGTCCGGCGAGGCCGATCCCCGCTCGTTCGGCACGTTCGGTGAACCAGCGGAGGTGCGCGTCGCCGATCACGTCGGCCGATCCGAACTCGAAGAGCTTCTCCCGTGCGTACTCCCGCAGTGTCTCAAGCAGCTGATAGCGGGTGCTCTCGCGGTTGACGAGTTGTACCATCGACTTGTCCACCAGCGCAGCGAGAACATCGACGACGTCGGCCGTGTTGGTGCGGGCAGCCTTGTGGCTTTCGCACACGGCCGCCACCGACGCAAGGTCGAAGCTGCCGGCGAACGTGGAGAGCCGCGCGAACAGCACCTGCTCGTCCGGGCTCAGGTGAGCGTACGACCACGCGATCGTGTCACGCAGCGTGCGATGGCGAGGGTCGGCCGACCGCATGCTGGTGTCGAGTACCACGGTGGGAACGACGAGGCGCTGCAGAACCGTCTCGGGATCGAGTGACCTGAACCGCGCCGCGACGAGTTCAAGGGCGAGGGGGAGACCGTCGAGGCGGCGGCAGATCTCACCGAGCACGGCCGCGTTCGCCGTCGTCATGGCGAAACCGGGAACGGCCGCCGCCACTCGCTCGATCAGCAGTTCGACGGCGGACGATCCGGCAATCGTTTCGGGATCGGCGACATCGTCGGTGACGACCGACAGCGGCGGTATCACGACGACGACCTCACCCGGAAGGCCCAGCGGTTCTCGCGATGTTGCCAAGACGCTCAGGCGCGGGCAGCGGGTGCGGAGACTGTCGACATAGGGCACGAGCGCGTCGAGAAGGTGCTCGCAGTTGTCGAACACGACGAGTTGATGGCGTTCGGCGAGCGCGGCGACCATTGAGTCCTCGATGGTGAGGTGTTGACGTCGCTGCACGTCGAGCGCAGTTGCCACGGCATCGGGGAGCGAGGCCGGGTCGCCCACGGCGGCAAGCTCCACGAAGGCGACGCCGTCGTGGTAGCCCTCGGCGACCGCCGCGACCCTGCGGGCGAGGCGGGTCTTGCCCACTCCACCCGGTCCGACGAGCGTTACCAGTGGTGCTGAAGCGATCGCGTCACCGATGCGAGCGAGTTCGCAGTCGCGACCAACGAGACGGGTGGGGTCATCGACGATCCCTCGCCACGGCGGTGACGCAAACAAAACCTCGGGCCGGGAGAGCAGCACCGGATCATCGGCGAGCACCTGCGCCTCAACCGCACGTATGGCCGGAGACGGATCGAGCCCCATGTCGTCGCGCATCAACGTACGGAAGTCGTTGGCCCGGCGAAGCGCTTCGGCCCGGCGGCCTTCCCGGTACAGAGCGACCATCAGCTGGCGGAGGAACCTTTCCCGCAGCGGATTGGACACGGTCAACCCTTCAAGATCGCTCGTGAGCGACCCGTCGCCGCCGATGGCCAAGCGGCGCTCGATCCATTCCTCGGTAACACTCAGACGGAACTCGTCCAGCCGCACCGCTTGAGCCCTGATCCACTCATGATCGGCCAATTCGCCGAATGCCGGCCCCCGCCAGCAGGCCAGCGCCGACCGATACAGATCGGCCGCCTCGGAAGGCGCCGCGTTCCGTGCCCGACTGACCAACTGATCAAAGTGGTCGACATCGATCGCGCCATTGGGAATGTCGAGCCGGTATCCGCCGTCGACCGCGACAATCTCACCTTCGGGCGCCACCAACCGTCGCACCCGTGACAAGTGGCTCTGCAAAGTCGCGACCGCAGCCGCGGGCTGCTCGTCGCCCCACAGTGCGTCGCACAAGCGGTCGACCGAAACCACCGAGCCGCGGTGACCGGCGAGCAACGCCACGACCATGCGCAGCCGGGGGCTCAACGCGGCGCAAGGCAGATCCGACCGGTCGAGGCCGACCGGTCCGAGGATCCTCACGACAAGTCCCATCTCTCGATCATCGCAGACCCGCTTGCAGGCCGCTGCAAGACCGGTTGCAGGAGGACGTTCGGCCGGCTTGGACGAAATGACAAGGAGTTCGGGCGACAGTCCGGACCAACTTCTGCAAACCGCAGCTGACCACGAACAAGGAGCAATGCAATGCCATTCCTGAACGTCAAGATCATCAAGGGCGTCTTCACCCCCGACCAGAAGCGCGACATGATCACCAAGCTCACCGACACTATGGTGGCCATCGAAGGCGAGTCGTTGCGCCAGGTCACGTGGGTCGCCCTCGAAGAGGTCGAAAGCGGCGACTGGGGAATAGGAGGCCACTGCCTCACCACCCAGGACGTCAAAGACCTCCAAGCAGGGAAGGAGTCATGATCCAGCGACGTCGTCACATCCGCCGGGACCGATACGCACTCGGGGCCGTCGCCGCAGTCGCCGCGCTCGCCGGCGCCACGTTGTGGTCATCGCCGAGCGGCGCAACGCCCACACGCCTCCAGCCTGCTGTGCTCGTGAGCCACGACGGCCACGATCATCACGAACAGAACGGGAGCGACATCAAGTTCGGTCCTGCCCCGGCGGTTTTCCCGGCCGGCGCCGAGATGGCCGTACTGCAGGGTGATCCGAGCGTCGCCGGGGCGATCTTCACCGTGCGGCTGCGTCTGCCGAACGGCTACATCCTGCCCGCGCACTCGCATCCGACTGACGAGAATGTGACCGTCATCTCGGGTACGTTCCTCGTCGGGCTCGGCGACACGTTCAACAAGAAGGCGCTCTTGCCGCCGCTGCGGTCCGGCGGATTCATCAGCGCGCCAGCCAACGCGAACCACTTCGCCACCGTGCAGGGCCGAACAGTCGTGCAAGTACACGCCATCGGACCGTTCCAACTGACGTACGTCAACCCCGCCGACGACCCTCGGCCCCACAGCTGACACAACGACATGATCTCTTGAACGCGGCGACGATTCGGGTCGCTGTCGCGTTCGCGAGGACGATCCCGTCCAGAGGAATTGGCGGAAGAGTCACACTTGCCTCTCAGCGGCGTTGCTCCTGGCCCTCTGCGGGTGAATCGTCTCGCCACGCTCCAGCATCTCGATGTACTGGGCGAGCTTCCGTTGCCGAGTCTCAGGCTGCTTCACCGAATTCAGCCGGAAGACGATCGCAAACCGATTCTGGCTCGACAGCCCCGTAAACGCGGCCGCGGCCCATCATTGCGGTCGAGCTCGCTCTGGAGATCCGCGGGCACGTCACCGTCAGCTTGTCGGTAGGCAGCTGCCCAGCGACTCCCGCTGGGCAGCTTCGCTCGGTCGATCTCTGTTTGCCCTGAAGGCTGCATCCGTCTCTCGACGATCAGGCGTTTCACATGGCCACGGTTCACCGTGGACCATGGGCTACCGCGGCGCCGTGGGGCGAACACCCGCAAGAAGAAGTCTGCATCGAGCGATTCGGCCTGGCCATCGATCCAACCAAAGCAGAGCGCTACACGAGTGCCTCAGAACGGCAGTTAGGGGATGGGCGCGGTGGCGCTCAGATGGCGAGTTCTAATGAGCCGGAGTGGCCGCTCCGAACCAGGTCGCAAATGCTTGAGCCAGCTCTGGGTCCGTGAGGTCTCCGACCCATGCGACATGTCCATCGGGTCGGATCAACACCGCAGCGGGAGCGGTGACCTCGCCAAGAACCGGGAGTTCCCACACGCCGTCATGCTTGGCGTCGACCAACCGGACTCGATTCGCCCAAGGAGAAATGTCGACATTCCTCGTCGCAGGCTCCGCGGAAACGATGCTGGCTCGTCCGCCTCCGGCGGAAATGCCGGGTTCACCGAGGTTGAGGAGCACGGGCCGGGCGTCGTGCAGCAGGGTGAAGACTCGCTGCGGGCCTTTGGCGGTGAGCAGGTCGAGGTCGGGCATGCGCCGCCCCAGCAGCGGGTGTCCCTCTCCGAGGTCGTAGTGGATGTCGAGACCGGAGAGCATCGCGGCAATGCGCCGGCGAGGCTCGTCCATGCTCAGCAGTTCGGTCATGGTGTCGCGCAGCGCCTGGTGACGGTCGCCGGGGCTGCTGAGCGCTACTTGCGCCATCGTGTTGTGCAACACCCGGGCACCGACCGGATGCCGTTCGGCGTGGTAGGTGTCCAGGAGGCTCTCGGGTGATGTCTTGTTGACCACCTGGGCCAGCTTCCATCCCAGGTTCACGGCATCCTGAACTCCGGTGTTGAGGCCCTGGCCGCCGTTTGGGGGATGCACGTGTGCGGCGTCCCCGGCCAGCAGTACACGGCCGTTACGGTAGGAGGCAGCTTGGCGCGTCATATCCGTGAACCGGGAGATCCAGCTGGCGCTGCGAAGTCCGTAGTCCGTCCCGTACACGGCGACGAGTGCTTCGCGAAGCTCGCTCATGGTGGGGTCGCTGGTGTGTTCGACGTGTCGTTCTGCGAGTACGACCCGAACGGTCCCCCCGTCCCCCATCCGACCAAGGGCATGGGTGCCGACGCTGTCGCGACGGAAGCCGAACTCTGGTTCCTCGTCCATCTCGACCTCGGCGATCATGAAGCTGATCGACGGATCCCACCCGGGGAAGTCGATACCGGCGGCGTTGCGGACCACGCTGCGTCCTCCGTCGCAGCCGACGAGATACTCCGCCCGGAGCGCGTCGCCGCCGGACAGATCCACGTCGACGCCGGTGTCGTTTTGCGCGAAACCCACCACCTCGCAGCCACGAAGGATCGGCACCCCGAGCTCCCCGACCCAGCCAGCCAGGATGGGCTCGAAGTGGCTCTGCCAGAGCGCAAGTATGTAGTTGTGGCGGGTGGGAAAGTCGCTGATGTCCAAGGCGACCTGAGAGAACCGTAGAGCCGGGTGCACTTGCCCCGCCGAGAGGAATCGTTCCGCGATGCCACGCTGATCGAGCACCTCGATGGTGCGGGAGTGAAGACCCCCGGCTCGCGATCCGTCGAGATCGTGACTGGTGCGTCGTTCGACGATGACGACGTCGACCCCCGCCAACGCCAACTCGCCCGCCAACATCAGCCCGGTCGGACCGCCACCTGCGATCACCACTGCGTGGTTCGTCATCGCCGCTCCCCGGCCAACGCTGCACCCAACAGGGAAGGCCACCTCGCGCATAGCAACCGCGCCCCAGCGCCGGTCGCCTGCACCCTGGCCGGCAACTCCACCACCGGTTCAGCACTCCCGGTCGACCCATCTGCCGAAGACAACGCATCCATTCCACAACTCCTGGCTTCATATGTTCTGGCCTTGATCGGCTCAGCGAACGAGTGATTGTCAGCACATTTGGGTCTCTTGCGGCAAGCCCCCTGCCTCGCGCTATGTTATTGACGGCGGCGAAGGAGCCGGCCGTCGGAGGCGGTCATAAGAGGCGCAGCCCGAGGTACGTGGCGAGCGCTTCGTCGAGACTCCACAACTCTTCCATCGTGAGTCGACCGACTCGGCGTCCGAGTCGCTGAACATCGACGGCGCCCAGTTGCTCCACCAAGACCAGCGTCGTCTCGCGCTCGACCACGACCGGAGGTCGAAACGATGCCGGCCGAGCGCTCCGCGACGTCGGCGCAACGATCACGACAGACCTCGGCAGACACTCGTCAGCCTGCACCAGAATCGCGTAACGAACCCCGTGCTGCTCGTGGCCGAGACCCTTCGGGATCTTGAACCGATACACCTCACCCCGCTGCACGCATCGACTCCATGAGCGTAGCGACGGCGAGCATCTCCGCACGGTCCGCCTCGTCGGACTCCAGAGCAGCCACTTCCTTGACGAGCTCGGCGCTACGGCGAACCCGGCGCGCGGACTCCACGAGCGACGATCGAATCGCGTCTGAGGTCGACATGCCGCACGCATTGAGGACCCGCAGAGCCCGCTCTGACTCATCGTCAAGGCGCACGGAGATCGCTGAGGACATGCACCGACGGTATCACGAAGTGTCATACGGCAGGCTCGGGGTGCTCAGATCGCCACGTTGATGGTTAGATCTAGATCCCGCGACGACCGCCCGCTGCTGGGTCAACCGGCTGCTGCAGAAACCGAAGTTGATCGCCGTTGTCGAGCGTCAGCGTTATCTCGATGGCTTTGTTCTTGGTTACCTGCGCATCAGAGATTTGGTGGCCGACAATTCGCTCAAGTTCGAAGCCGAGGCTGACGCTTCGAAGGGAATCGAACCGTGCGAGGCAGTATCGAAGCTCTGCTCTGCCCACTTCGTTCAGCCCACAAATCCGGTTCTCGATGGCGAGCCGGTCGATGGTTACGCGATATGTCAGGTCAACGACCGAGGGCGGAAGCCCTGTTGCAGGGTCGTCAGGCACGGGCAGGTATCCAACGACCTGTCCGCGCTGCAGCGCTTCGCGCTTATTCGAAGGAAAATCATCGAGCCTGACGAGCGGACTTCCTTGAAATGTCCGATCGAGAGTCGTATCAGCTTGGGCTTGGTCTTCGGCGTCGGGCTGCGGCACGCCTTGGCGCACTCGTCGCCTGACATCCTCGTTCCACTCTTTGTCGTGATGACAATCGTGGCTGGTGACCATCGTCACCGCTCGGCCCGCGAAGACCTCGATCGCCCGGTTCGCTTCGTCACCAGGGATCGTCACTTTGTGCTCGTCGAGCGGATCCCACCGCTCCGGTATGAAGAAGGCCGAAGTCGTTCGCGCGAGCGGCGCAACAACGAGGTCGCCTTGTGTCAAATCGGCGTCCGAGGGGACGAGGAGCGCTTTGGTCATCTGATCCGTCGCCGCCGAACCGGGATTGGTTCCTCGTGGAAGGCGGCAGCTCCAGACAGGTCTTGCGAGTACACGTCCTCGTCACGTAAGGTACCGACACGAGCGGGCTGCGTTGCTGCGCCTCTCACGAGTTCGTACAACGGCCGGGACCGTGGCGAGCGACGTTCGACCTTGACCGACAAACCTGCCGTTCCAACCGTTTCAAGCACCGCGAAAACTGTGCGATCGCCCGCCGCAACGCGTTCGAGTGGCGTGAGACCGTCGTGTGCGGAGAGAAGCACATCACGTGCCCGCTCGCCCCAGCGGGCACTGGCGTACCGGGCCACTTTTGCGAGGAGTCGAAGCGATTCCAGCCTAGGCGGTGTTGGGCGGATCTCTCCGTTGGCGAACCCCGACAGCGAACGCCGATCCACCCCGATCGCGAAGGCGATCTGTTGGCGGGTCAATCCCGAGGTATCGCTGATCTGGTCCCGCAGGCGCACGACTTCTTCGGCTAGAAACGATGCTGGCGACACCGTGCTGATCGGCCAAGCCGTCGTGGGAGCGAAAATGACGGCAACCGACCGCGCGAATCCAAAGTGGTCTGTTGTCCCGATCCACGTTGGCGAGCGGCCATCGAACGGGCTGAGGAACGCCACGACCTCGTCACCCGAGAGAACAGGATCGGCGTACCCGGCAGCTTCAAGCAGCGTGCTCACGTGAGCACCCCGCCATGCGCCCGAATGAACTGGTCGGTGACGGCCCACCGGTAGTAGCGATAGATCACGTCACCGAACGTTGCCGCTCGGCCCATCAGGTCGTCCTTGTCGAACTCGATGTTCTCGATGGAGGCGTCGAGATCGCAGACCCATGAGGGCCCGGCCGCCGCGGAAACACTGGGATCGAGCGATGTTCCGGCGGGCAATCGCCCCCAACGCGCCCGGAGCGAAGTGCCGCCGCTGAGTTCGTAGTGACACTCGGTCAAGGCGTGTCGCAGTACGCCGAGATCGCCGGGCAACGATGGCTGGCCCAAGGACCTCAGGCCGGACGAAGGTGCCCAAAAGGTCGACGTCGGCGCCATCGAGGCGGTCGACGTAGCGAATTCCCAGGCGCGTAACCCGACGCGGTCGCAGCCATTCTTCGAGCGCGTTCAGGACGAACCGCAAGCGTTCCAGAAACTCGAATCGAGTGGTGTACGCAGTTGTCGAGAGCGCCACGAAGCCAGTTGTTAGTGCGATGTGCCAATCGTTGTTCGGAGAACTGAATTTCCAGACGACGCCGCCTTCACTTCGATGTATGCTTTCCCACTATACTTCCCACGCTCAACTATGGGAAGTGGAATGGGAAGTAAGCCACTCCTGGCCTATGCTGTTCGAAGAATCGTCCCTAACTTTCATCGCGTGAGAGCGGCTCAAGTGACGATCTGGCGGAGTAAGTTCGTGGGCTATGAAGGTCCTGGTGGTATCCACGGCGGGCGCTGGGCACGTGACGCCGCTCGTCCCGATCATCGGTGCACTCCTTTCGGGCGGCGACGAAGTGGTAGTCGCGTCCGGTCCCGAAGCGGAACCGATCGTCCGAAGCACCGGCGCCCGTTTCGCTCTCGCGGGTCGAAGCCAGGCCGAGTGGATGGCGCGACTCGCCACCCGCACACGCGGCAACCCTGGCCACGGCCTCGCACCCGAGCGCATCTTGCATTACTTCCTGCCTCGAGCGTTCGCCGAAGTCGGAGTCGACGAAATGATCGATGACGTCCTTCGCCACGGACAGGAACTCGCGCCGGATCTCGTACTGTTCGAGGCGTTCGCGCTTGCAGGCCCTTTGGCGGCCGAGCTTTTGGGTGTGCCAGGTGTCGCGCACATGTTCGGACCGCTGCCGCCGCAAGACACTGTAGAGCTTGCGAACGACGCCGTGTCGCCGATCTGGCGAGCGTTTGGACGCGACGCGCCCGGTTGGGCGGGCATGTATCGCCACCTCACCATCCAGATCTGTCCCCCTTCGCTCGAGACAGCACAGGTGCCGACCGGTGAGACGTTGCACCTGCGCCCAGCGGCTCCGCCCCTCGGACCACGAGTGACCACCCCACGACCGGTGGTATACGTGACCTTCGGGACGTTGTTCAACGCCAACCTCGACCTGTTCCGGCTCGCGCTCGAGGCCCTGTCCGACGAGCCGATCGACGTTGTCGTGACAATCGGACGCGATCTGGATCCGGCCGATCTGGCGCCCTTTCCGGCGAACGCGCGGGTCGAACAGTTCATCCCGCAGGCCGATCTCCTCCCGTCATGCAGCGTGGTCGTGCACCACGGAGGAGCGGGGACGACCTTCGGCGCACTGGCCCACGGTGTACCTCAGGTGATCATCCCTCAGGGCGCCGACAACTATGAGCACGCCGACATGTGCGAGCGGGCCTGTACTGCAATCACCCTCCGACCCGACGTCCTCACCCCGGCGAATCTTGCCGCCGCGGTGCGGCGCGTCTTGCACACGGCCGACTACACCGCGGCGAGCCTCCAATGCGCGAAAGAGATCGCAGCCATGCCCGATGCTGGCGACGTCGCCCGGGCGCTGCGCGCATGGATTTCGGCGTCGCCCGGGATCCGGCGCTTCTGATCGCACGAGGCCACGTTGAATGCGCGATCCCCAATCCGGTGTTCGGTGCTGATATCGCAGGCAAGCGCTTAGCGCAGTAGCCGTGACCCGGCTCTTCATCGTATAATCGTCGCATAATCGTCAGTTCCTCAACAATGAAAAGGAAGTCATGCCAATCCCTGCGCTCGGATACTCCCATGTCCGCCTAACCGTGACCGACATCGTTCGATCGCGCGCCTTCTACGACGACGTCTTTGGTTTTCCGGTGGCCTACGAAATGCCAGCAGATGCCGACGACGCGACCCGAAAAGCACTCTGGTTCTTGTTCGGCGGCGTGATCTACCAAGTCGGTAACGGGCTGTTCGGGCTACGCCCCGTGGCGCCCGCGGGTGACCGGTTCGACGAAAACCGGGTTGGTCTCGATCATCTCAGCTTCGCCGTCGCTGGTCGAGCCGAACTCGACTCCGCAGCCGACGCGCTAGACGAGCGAGACATCGCCCATGGTGGCATCAAGGACATCGGAGGAGCGTTCCTGCTCGAATTCCGCGACCCCGACAACATCAGCCTTGAACTCTTCGCCCCCGGCACCTGATCGCAGGACCAGACTGCGGCTGACCAATTGCCGGGAAGTGGTCAGCCGTACTTCTGTTCGTGGTGCGCTTCGAGGTCGGGTGCCGTGGCGCCGGGCGGTAGCGGTGCGTGGAGGCTGATTTGGCGGCCGTCGGGGTCGCGCAGCAGGGCTTCGACGACTCCCCAGTGCTGTGGTTCGAATTTGCGGATGTAGTCCGGCGGTCTCGATGGGTTGAACACCGTCGAGTCGGCTACGCCGAGGATCGGGTACGTCGTCAGCGAGTGCGCGAGGTCGCCGTGTTCCGCGATGAAGACGTAGGGGCCACCGGCGGGGTGTATCCATTGGCCCGAGCCGTGGTCGGTCTCGAACTGGTTCTCGAACCCGAGCGATTTCCAGAACAAAGCTGTCGCCCCATAGTCACGGGTCTCGATGTAGAAGCCGAGGAAGCCATCTGTGGCCATGTCATGCCTTTCTTGTGTGCGACGTTGTTTCAAGCCGATGGGTTGCCGAAGTAGTGTCCTGGTCGAGATAATCACCGGCGCGACGCCGAGCGCTGCGGGCTATGGCCAAGGTTGAATTCGTGGTCGGGAATGTTGCAATGATGCGACCAAAACAACGAGGTCCTCGACGTCTCCAGTGAGAATTGCTTCATCGTACGCAACGGCGAGGACAACGAGGTGTGCGTCGACGACATCCGATGTACCCGAACGGACGAGGAGGGAGCCGACACCATGACCGTAGTCGAACGGATGGATCTCCACCGTGTTCAGGAATTGGGCGAGTCGGGCTTGCCGTGCTCCGTTGCGCCACACCTGGGCGACCACTGGGTGAGTGGATCTCAGGGGTGTCCCTCGCCGGATCGCGGCGGCGATGAACGCTTTCGCCGTTAGTTCTTCGCGATCGACGGAGATCAAGAAGCCGGCGTCGAGGATCACAGTCCGTATCGCTCGATTGCCGCAACGATCGCTTCTGCGCTCACAGGCTCGGTTTCGACTTCCCACGCGTGAAGGAATTCGGCCAACGCTCGGTTCCGCTCCGAGGCTGCGGCAAGCAACTTGAGTCCTTGACGCAAGGCGTTGGACCGACCCCCGTGGAGGAGCGCAAGGGCGTCCAGCGTTTGCTCTTCTTGCGTGTCGAGGCGAACGGTGGTTGTCGCCACGACGGTGGATGTAGCACGTCAGTGCTACAACTCCGGACTCCTTGCGTTGCGCCGCCGGCCATAAACCGCGGCGCAGGCAAGGGCAGGGCGGGGACATGTCTGTCCGGGCGGAGATCGAACGCCAGGATGCGCACGACGCCACCTCCCTGCCTCGGAACTCATGCTGTTGAGGGGAGCACTTCGGATGAGTCGATGGTTAATTCGGAAGTCTTGCGGTCGACGCCGAAGTGGCGGCGTAGGAGCTTCCAGAAATCAGATTCGCGAAAGGCCCGATCGCCCCCGATGATCAGCGTCTCCTTCTTCCCAAATGCACGTATCACCGTCTGCACGCTGATTTCGCTCAACGCGGCGACCTTGTCGAGCGTGAACTCTGCCAATTGGTCGACGAACAGTTCCTGGGCTGCCTCGAGTATCCGCTGCGAACAGGTTCCTTTCGGCGTTTTCGATTTCGATTCGGTCGCGTTCACAGAAAAGCGCTTCAGCTGAAGCGCTTTGTGAACCACTTCACAAGCCGTTCAGTAAACCGAGCCATTCGCCGAGGGACCCGCGCCGGCCATCCGCAGTCCGGCCGAATCTGTTCCGGACGTCGGCACGCGCTCGATTTCTTGTCGTACCGTTCGGCCAAGATGGTGAAATGATGAACGCCGCTGACCCTGTGGGCGCCTCTGCCTACCTCGACCGCTACGTGTTTGCCGTCGCCGAGAGACCTTTTTGCTGTTGGGAACAGGATCTGCACGACAGGAACTGTCGCTTCCTGAGCGGTCTCGATGCGGACTACTACTCCCAGTTCGCATCTTTCTGCGCCGCCCAGCTCGACGGGGAATCAAAATTGCCCGCCTCGATTGCTTTGCGCGGTGCCTACAACAAGGGGTCGAGACGTTGTTCTCATTGTTGGGAGCTCACGTTCAGGCGCCCGGCGCTGTTTCGGCACGGTTAGCGAACTGCCGGACTGAAGACCTCCGAGCGATAGTCCAAGCCCTTTGCAGTCAGCAACCGGTTCTGACACAGCGCGGTAGACGGGTGGTGACAATTGAAGAAGTCGAAGCGAATGTTCTTCGACACTGCTGGGGTGATGAGACAGGGCACGACTCGACTGCGGCCCGGTTCTCCCGTTTATGGAGGCGACTGTCGAGTGAATTACTGGACGAAAGGACGCCAGCAGAGTACAACGCGATCAAACATGGCTTGAGAGTTCGGCCAGGTGGGTTTAATTTTTCATTCGGGACCGAAGACACGTACGGCCAACCGCCGCCACATGAAGCAATGAAGTCCCTGGGCGGCAGCGTTTATGGATCAACGTTCTTCGTGCCAGAATCGGTCGGCTCGTCGAATCATCACATCAGAGCGCGCTCAGTCTCGATGAACTGGTCCGCGGAGGCGATGGTTCAACGGCTTCGCTTGATATCGATGTCCATTACAAATATCGTCGGATCTCTCCGAGTCGAGATGGGAGTCGCGCCCGAAACGGTCCGGTTCATTCGCCCTCATCGACCAGACGAGTTTGAAGAAGCTTGGGTCCCACCGGGTGGAGTTTCGTTCTCTAATGTCGATACTGTTGTGAGTATCGAAACTCGAGACGAGTCGTCGAAGGAGGCACTCCTCCAGGAGCTAGAAAGCCGGACTGAACCAGGGAGTTCTGACCGGAAATGAGGCTCGTGAGGAATATTGGCCCGCCAGTCCCGTGAGAATCCACTTGCTCCCGACGTTGCGGTCGGGCGGGTGTGCTACGACTCGGGCCGAAATGCGGGGCCCGGACGGTTCAGTCCAGTTCGAGTGCGAGCCGTAGTGCGTCGTCAATGGCCTTCAACTCGTCGTGGCTCACGCGACCTACGAACTCCCCCAGCCGTTCGGGCGCAACGGCCGATGTCTGCTCGACCAGGACTTGGGTCTCCTCGTTGTTGATCGTGATCGTTGGACGAAACGATCGTGCTGGAGCAGATCGCGAGGTCGGCGCAACGAGCAGGGTCGAAAGCATCAGATCATCGGATTGGACGATGACCGCAAATCGCGCACCTTCCTGCTCTCGTCCCCGAACGGCACGCGGGGCACGCAGCCGGTGGATGTCACCACGCACGAAGCTCGTCCATTTCGGCCATAACGCGGCGGCTCTCCGCCCGGTCGTCCTCATTGTTCATCAACGCCCGAGACTCGGCTCGCATCTGTTCACGGCGGCGGAGTCGAACGGCATCGACCAGTGCTCGGCGGATGGCCTCTGACGCTGTCGATCCGTCTGACATCAGCTCGGCCAGGGCGCGTTCGGAACGCTCATCGGTTCGGAAGTTCAGAACGGACATACTACAATTATGGTACATAACGTAAGACACAGCCACTACATCCTTGGTACGCCAAGTGGGTGCCGTTGGATCCGTCCACGCATCTCGGTCGCTTCGCCACCTACGATCTAGTCGTAGTGAAACACTTTGGCTGACGAACTCGACGTGCTGCTCGACAAAGTGACCGATGCAACCTTGCGGGCGGAGCTGCGGACGGCCGTTGACAAGGTGCGGGCGAAGCAGACGTTTGGCCTGGTGTTCGAGTCGCACCTCCCCGAACGCGTGCGCCTGCCGGAGCACCCAGTGCGGCGTGGCGTACGGGTCGTGCAACGTGGCGACAAAGGCGGGGCGGCGATGCGCGTTGAAAAGGTCCGGCGCGGCTTGGCGACGGGCGTTGCCGAAGATGGCATAGCCATGATCGTGGCCGTCGAGGATCTCGTTGTCGTTGCCGAGTTCGGGGAACCCGTCTACCCCGGCTTGACTCGGTTGGGCGGGATCGAGAGGGGCGGGACAAGCCGACCCACGTTGTGATCAACGCCGAGAACCATCACGCCCTCGAAATGCTTCAGTTCACTCATGTGAGTGTGGTCTTCTGGTTTGGCCCCTCTTGTGGTTGTAGCGCGCGTCTGATTTGGCCCCGTTTGGTGGGTCCGTGGTTGGGGGCTGGGTGTTGTGGATCCTGGGGTGGTGACGAGGAGATCGAGGGTGTTGGTGTTCGAGGAGATTCGTAGGGTGTCTGAGCGGGAGGGGTTGTCGGTTCGTGCGTTGTCGCGGCGGTTCGGGGTTCATCGTCGGGATGTGCGTTTGGCGTTGGCGTCGCCGGTGCCGCCGCCGCGCAGGGTGGTTGTGCGGGTGGCACCGAAGTTGGATCCGTGGAAGGCAGTGATCGAGGAGTGGCTGGAAGCGGATCGGACGGCGCCGCGTAAGCAGCGTCATACTGCTCGGCGGGTGTGGCAGCGTCTTGTTGAGGAGCATGGTGCCAATGTGGGTGAGGGCACCGTGCGCCGGTATGTGTCGGTTGTGCGGGGTCGTCACGAGTTCGCGCCGGCGAAGGTGATGGTTTCGCAGTTGCACCGGTTGGGTGATGAGGGCGAGGTCG
>JANYDT010000093.1 GCA_025359845.1 Acidimicrobiia bacterium | reverse complement strand
GCCAACGTCGAGATCGACGAAGGCGTGCCGCAACCCGCTGATTTCATGAAGGTCGGCGCGGTCCGTCACAATCACCGGGTTCTTTCCGCCCATCTCGGCGACACACGGTCGCGGACGTTGGCGACTAAATTCCCGATAGATATGAGTACCGACCCGACGAGAGCCGATAAAGGCGACACCGTCGACGCCCGGATGTGCCGTCATTGCCTCCCCAGTCTCGTCGCCCGAGCCAGTGACAATGTTTAAAATCCCATTCGGCACCCCAGCCTCAGCAAAACATTCATACACTTTCACACCGGCGAGCGGTTTGTTCATTATTTCTGTTCCTTGGGGCAATCGATGGGCGAGGCGGCCGTTTGAGAGGGTCAGCGAAACGCGGAACGAGGTCGCTGCACGAATTCGAAGGGCACGCCGTCGGGGTCGTTCAGGAAACAGATTACGAGGTCGGGAACGGGAGTGCCGACCAACGGCACAACCATTGGGGGCCGTTCGAACTCGACCCCCGCGCCCTTCAATGCCTCATAGCCTGCGACGGTGTCATCGACGCCGAGCGCAGCCCGGAACAAACCGGCCCGATTGGGCAGCGCCGTGTGACGGCCCGGCGTCTTTGGCGTACGCCATTCGATGAGCAAGGCCTCGAACGGCTCGTCGGGCAGCCGGAGGCGCACGACTTCGGCGTCGATCGGCCCTTCGACTCCGAGGAATGCTCCTTCGGTTATCGTTTGGCGGTCGACGAGATCGAATCCGAGCGCTTCGAACCACGGCACCGATTTGGCGAGATCCGTGACATTGATGCGGAGGTGACGCAAGCGCGACGGATGTCCTCCGGGCGCTTCGCCCCCAACGACGTCGATCATCACGCCCCGTGCGTCTCGGACCGTCGCCCATTCGCCGATATCGTCAATCGACTGGCGCCCGACCAGCGAACAACCAAGCCGGTCGAGGGTCGCCAGCGTGGCGTCGAGGTCGGGCACAGCCAGACCAATGGCCGCGATACCCACCGCCGTCGGGTCGGTGGGCGGTTCGCCGACGAGCTTCGGATCGATCCAACTTTGGACTTCGAGCGCGGGGCTCACGCGCGGGCCCCTCGCGTCGTAGACGAAAGCGGCACCGCTCGTGACGTCACCGGGAAAGCCGAGTACGGCGCCACTCGATGGCTCTACCGTCGTGGTCATGGTGTTCTTCATTCCGAACGCCTCGACGAAGAAGGCAACCACCGGGTCGAAGTCGGAACAGCAATAGCAGATATGCAGGAACCGGCGAGCCGGTCTCAAGGTTGTTGTCATAGTTCCTACTTCTCGTCGAGGGTCTTGGGACGGGCGATCGCAGCGAGGTCGGACGCCGACATGGGGCCCGCGTTGACCCGACCGAGGCTACGAATGGCGATATCGACGTCGAAGGCCTCGGCCCGCAGCGCACCGACTGTGCACTTCTCGCGTGGACGGATGGGGTACGGATTGAACTGATACTCGCGCATGGCGTTGAGATGGGTGATCTTGTTGATCTCATCCTCGGGAATACCGTGCAAAGACTTGCCTACCAGTTCGGGCGACTGAGGCCACGTCGAGTCGGAATGCGGATAGTCGCACTCCCAAGTGATCGAATCGATCCCCACGCGGTGGCGTTGTTCGAGCCCTGATGCATCATCGATGAAACAAGTGATTATGTGCTTGCGGTACACATCACTCGGACGCAACCCTCCGAAGTCGGCGCCGGTCCAGGCGTGGTGATGCTCGTACACGTAATCCATACGCTCCAACGCATACGGGATCCAACCGATGCCGCCTTCGGACATGGCGATCTTGATGCCGGGGAACTTCTTGAACACCTTCGTCCACATGAGGTCGTTGAGGGCGAGGTACGAGTTCATCGGCGTGATCGCCATCATCACGTCGACCGGCGCGTCGGATGCGGTGAGGATCAACGACGACGACGAGCCGATGTGCATGCACACGACAGCGGCCGTGTCTTCACAAGCCTTCCAGAAGGGATCCCAATGTTCGGAGTGCAGGCTGGGATGGCCGAGCTTCTCGGGGTTCTCCGAGAAGGTCACCGAATGACAGCCCTTAGCGGCGATTCGTCGCACTTCGTCGGCCATCAGTTGCGGGTCCCAGAACGGCGTGATGCCGCACGGAATAAACCGATCGGGGTAGGAGCCGCACCATTCGTCGATGTGCCAGTCGTTGTAAGCCCGAACCACGTTGATGGCGAGATCTTTGTCTTTCGCTCGGGCGAAGAGCTGCCCGCAGAAATGCGGAAACGTCGGAAAGTTCAGCGACGCCAAAACGCCGTTAGCGCTCATGTCACGGACCCGCTCATGTACGTCCCAGCAGCCCGGTCGCATCTGGTTGTACCGGGTTGCGTTGAGCCCGTACTCCTCGGGCGGGCAACCGGCTACGGCGTTGAGACCCATATAGGCGGCGCGCTCGTCTTCGAAAAGCCAGTACTCGTCACCCGACTCGTCGGTCAGCACACGCGGCGCACGATCCCGATACTTCTCCGGAATGTGGGCATCGAACAGGGTGGGCGGTTCGATCACATGATCGTCCACACTCACCAGGATTAGGTCTTCAACTTCCATTTGCTTCCCTCAGATCTCGTTTCTGACAGTGTTGTCAAGTCTATCGAGAGTCGCTCCCGTGGCCAACTCCGGCGCCGCGATGGGGCTCGTGCGGTTAGCGGACTTGACGCTACGGTTAAGAATTGACCGTTCAACAGGCTGAGCCGCCCCACGCGGCAATGAAAGGAAAGCACACCATGTCAGGGCTTCTCGCCGGCAAGATCGCACTAGTCACCGGCGCGGGACACGGCATCGGCCGTGGCCATGCCCTCGAACTGGCCAAGCACGGCGCCACCGTGATCGTGAACGACCTCGGGTCGTCAGTGAGCGGCGAAGGGTCGGGCCGAGACGCCGACTTGGTTGTCGACATGATCAGCGGGCTCGGTGGAACGGCTTTCGCCGACTACGGCGACGTCGGCGACGAAACGCAGGCCGACGCCATGGTGGCCCGGGCATTCGACGAGTTCGGCCGACTCGACATCCTCGTCAACAACGCCGGCATCGTGCGCGACCGCGCCGTGTGGAACATGTCGGCCAACGACTTCGACTTGGTGATGCGGGTCCATGTCCGCGGCACTTGGCTTACCAGTCGCGGCGCGGCGCGACGATGGCGCGAACAATCCAAGGCGGCGTCGGGCAAGGTATACGGCCGAATCATCAACACCACGTCGGGCGCCGGCCTGCTCGGCAGCTTCGGGCAGACCAACTATGCGACGGCCAAAGCTGCGATCGTCGGACTATCACTGACATTGAGCCTTGAGCTCGCGTCGATCGGGGTCACCGTAAATGTCATTGGCCCCGGCGGCCTCACCAGGCTGTCGGCCGGCGTCACCGGGGCCGCGCCGATGGAACCGGGCGACCATCCCGAAGAAGAGTTCCACCCGAAGGATCCGTCGCTCTGCTGCCCCGTCGTGGCCTGGCTGGCCAGCGACGAAGCTGGTCATGTGACGGGCCAGGTGATTCGGGCCATGGGGGAAAACATTTACCTCATGGGCGGATGGACGGAAGAACGCACGGTGTCGAACGGCGGCAAACGCTGGGATGCCGAGAAACTCGGCGCCATCTTCGCCACCGACGTGTTTCACACTCGCGCCCCGGGCCTGCGGATGGGCGCCTGACGCATGGACGCTGACGCATGAAAAGGACACCATGACCCGCCTGTCGGCCGAAGAAGAGGCCATCGTCGAACTTGTCGCTCGATTCGTCGACAACGAGGTCCGTCCTGTCGTTCGTGACCTCGAGCACGAAAACATCTATCCCGAGGCGCTCATCGAACAGATGAAAGAGCTTGGGGTTTATGGCCTCACGATCCCCGAGCCCTATGGGCCCTACGCGGTTACGACGCAGTGTTATGCACTGGTCGCGGAAGAACTGGCCCGTGGATGGATGAGCCTCGCCGGCGCGTTCGGCGGTCACTCCGTCGTCTCCAAACTGGTGCTGCGCTACGGCACGCAAGAGCAGCGCGAGCAGTACCTCCCGCGTATGGCGACCGGCGAGTTACGCGCCACCATGGCCCTCACCGAACCCGACGGTGGTTCTGACCTTCAGGCGTTGCGAACCGTGGCCAAGCGCGCCGATGACGGCTATCTGATCAACGGCACCAAGACCTGGATCACCAACGCCCGCAGGTCGGGGCTGGTCGCGCTGCTTTGCAAAACCGATCCCGCGGCCGAACCGGCCCATCGCGGGATCAGCATCTTGCTGGTTGAAAAGGGGCCAGGCTTTACCGTCTCGCGTGACTTGCCGAAACTGGGATACAAAGGGGTCGAAAGCTGTGAGCTGCATTTCGACGACTGCCTCGTGCCGCACGACGCGCTGCTGGGCGGAACCGAGGGAGCCGGCTTCGGCCAGATGATGGCCGGCCTCGAAGTCGGTCGCATCCAAGTCGCGGCTCGGGCCATTGGTGTGGCCCGCGCCGCGTACGACGACGCGCTGCAGTACGCGCAAGACCGTAAGACCTTCGGTAAGCCCATTTGGCAACACCAATCCGTCGGCAATCTGCTGGCCGACATGGCCACGCAGATCACGGCCGCTCGGCAACTGAACCTTCACGCCGCCGACTGTATTGACACCGGCCGGCGCGCCGATATGGAAGCCGGCATGGCGAAGCTGTTCGCGTCGGAAATGGCGGCCAAGGTCACGCTCGACGCCATCCGTATTCACGGCGGGTACGGCTACTCACAGGAGTTCGATGTGGAGCGGTATTACCGCGACGCGCCGCTGATGATCGTGGGCGAAGGCACCAACGAAATCCTGCGCAACGTCATCGCCAAACAGGCCGTCGGGCGCCGCAAGCTGTTCTGAACAATGAAGTTCTCGATCATCTACGAGGCCCAAACCGACACGCTCGGACGGGAGGCCGACCACCGGATCTTCACCGACATCGTCGAGCAGGTGATGCTCGCCGAGGCGCTCGACTTCGACATCATCTGGGCCGTGGAACACACCGCGCTCAGCTACTACGCCCACATGAGTGCGCCCGAAACCTTTCTCGCGTACATCGCGGGGCGCACCACGCGGATCGGCATCGGACACGGTGTGATCTGCCTTCCCGTGCAGATGAACCATCCTGTCAAGGTGGCCGAGCGGTGCGCCACCCTCGACATCTTGTCGAACGGACGACTCCACGTCGGCTTCGGCAAGGGCGGCACCCAGCAGGAGTCAGGCACGTTCGGTTACGACATCACCACGCTAAAGCCGATGATCGCCGAAGCCATGCGGGTGGTGCCGCGCATCTGGGTCGAAGACCCGTTCGAGCACCACGGCGAGTTCATCGACATCCCGGCGCGGCCCATCCATCCGAAGCCCCTTCAACAGCCCCATCCCCCGCTGTACATGGCCTGTACCCACGACGAGTCGCTGGCCGACGCCGGCAGCCGCGGGATCGGCGCGCTGGTGCTGGGCTTCGGCGGCCCCGACCAGGTGGCCGCCAAGAACACCATCTACCGCCAGGCCTTTGCCGACCGCGATCCCAACGATCAGGTCGGACAGCGCCCGACCGAACATCTCGCAGCACTGTGTCCGGCCGTTGTGCTGGGCGACGACGACAGTGCTCGGGCCCGACGGATCGGCCTGCGGGGGCAACGGTTTTTCATGGAGTCCATCTCGCATTGGGCCAGTGCCGGCAAGATGGCCTTGCCGGACGTGTCAACCTGGGCTGACGACCTCGCCACCACCACCGGCGACGGCACCTCTGTCATCCAAGCCGCCATCGGTTCCGAACTCGTGACCGTCGACTTCTCCGACCCCGCTTTCGCCATGCTCAACCCCAATCACGCGTACGGCACGGTCGCCGACTGCATCGGCTACGTGACGAAACTGATCGACGCCGGCGCGGATGAGATTCTCTTCCTCAACCAGATGGGGACTGTGCCCCAGGCGGCGATGCTCGAGACCATCCGCAACATCGGCGAACACGTCATCCCGTACTTCCGCGCCGGCCCCGGCGCGGCGCTGATTCGGGCGCGAGCGGCGTTCAACGCGAATCCATCCACCACGAAGGCGCCCGTACCGTGCGCGGGCTAGCCGGCAAAGTGATGGTGATCGCTGGCGGCGGCACCACGCCGGGCAAGGCCGCTCTCGGTGCCGCAACCGCACAACGACTCGCCGAAGAGGGAGCCAAAGTCATCGTGGGCGACGTGAGTGCCGACGGCGCGGCTCTGACGGTCTACGCCATCCGGGCCGCTGGTGGGGAGGCTACCGCGTGCCAGTTCGACGCCGCGTCGGAGGACTCGGTTCACCGCCTGATCGAGATGGCGATTACGACATATGGTGGGCTCGACGGAGTCCACTCCAACGCCATGGACATGTCGGCCGCAGCCATCGGCGAAGATGGACTACACGATCTCGTCACGCTTCCCCTAGCCGTGTGGGAGCGGACCCTCGACGTTGGCCTCACCGGATTTCTTCGGGTTGCTCGAAGCGCCATTCCCCATATGGTCGAACGCGGCGGGGGAAGCATCGTGGGCACTGCGTCGGGCGCAATGTTCGCCGGGGAACCGATCCGACTCGCTTACGCCACCGCGAAGACTGGCATGGGTGCCATCATCCGCCACATCGCGTCGGCCTACGGCTCGCGAGGAATCCGGGCCAATTTGGTGGCGCCGGGCTTCGTGCCGGGGGACGAGAGCCTGGCCCATATGCCCGATAATCGCCGCCGCGCCATGGAACGACTAAGCCGGTCCGGTCGGATGGGCGTGCCCTCCGATATCGCCAGCGCCGTCACGTTCCTTCTGTCCGACGATTCGGCCTGGATAAACGGTCAAATTCTCAGCGTTGACGGGGGCACAGTCTTCGGACGGTGACTACGTAAGCCCCGGTGGGTTGCGCCCCGGGTAACGATTCTGTGGCAACTCCGCGTCAACGGGCTTACGGCCTCGGGCTGGCGCTCTCAACCCGTTACGGTGACGCCCATGACGACAGTCGTGGCCCTGCTGTTGTTGGCCGCCGCCGCGGTTCACCGCCCTGATGTAGTGCTCGGGCTCTTCGTGCTCGGCGCCGTGTTCATTCCCCTCGAACGACGGTGGCCCGTTCGCCGGCAACCGGTTCTGCGCGAGGGTTTTGGGGCCGATGTCGTGCATTTCATCGTCGATCAGGTGCTGGCCGGCGCGGTCGTCACCGTGCTCGCGATCCAGGTCGTTCCGATACTCGAACCGTTGCTGCCCAACCTCGACCATTACGTGCACGGGCCGTGGCGTCTCGCCCTCGCCGCCGTGGTCGGCGAGGTGCTCGGCTACTGGGGTCATCGGGCCATGCACCGCGTCCCGTCGTTGTGGCGCCTTCACGCCATCCATCACTCGTCGCCGACTATGGACTGGCTGGCGCCCAACCGGCGCCACGTGTTCGATACGGCGCTCGGCCAGGCGGCATCGATCATTCCCCTTTTGGCCATAGGGCTTTCGCCTCCGATGGTGACCGGATGGTTCGTTCTACGCCGAGCGCAGGGCCTGTTCGTGCACGCCAACTTGCGTTGGGAGTTCCGGTTGCTCCGCTGGTTCGTGGCCACACCGCATTTTCATCATTGGCATCACAGCGCCGACCCTCGGTTCTTCGACACCAATTTCGCCGGCCAATGTCCGGCCCTCGACTGGCTCTTCGGCACCCTTCACATGCCCGCGAAAGAGTGGCCCGAGTCGTACGGCCTACCCGCGCCGGGGCGAGCCATTCCCAACGGATACCTTGCCCGATTGGCGTGGCCCTTTCAGGTCGGAGTGGACTTAGTCGAATCGGCGGAGGGCCGTGGCCGTCGCCGACGAGCACGGGTTCGGGTCGGCGGGCTTTTGTTGGGCGGGCTGGCAGTCGCCGGAGTCGCGTCAGCAATCACGCCTGCCCCGCCGGCCTGGTCGTTCTCGTGCACGGCCACGACCCCATTTCAGTCGGTGGTGATCAGTCCCGTAGGAGTGGTTGTACAACACGTCGACGGCGGGCTGGATAAGACCCGGCTGGTCTCGATCGAGGGGACGCCTGCGCTCGGGGTCGGCCTCCGAGTGGTCCAACGATCGGGAGCGCCGCTTACGATCAGAATCGCGGCCCGTCAATACGGATTGACGGTGGAAGGGGCCGAAGGGGTGAGTGTCGGTCGGTGTCGGCGCCTGGCCGATAGATCGATTCCCCGGTGAGACGGCGTTGCATCACACCAACTCCGTGGCCGGGGCTGCGAACTGCGAATTGTACAAGGTGAAATAGGCTCCGCCTTTCGCCAGCAATTCGAGATGGTTGCCCTGCTCGACGATGCGACCGGCATCCATCACCAAAATCGTGTCGGCGTCACGAATAGTTGACAGGCGATGAGCAATGACGAAGCTCGTGCGCTGCGACCGCAGCGCAGCCATGGCCCGTTGGATGAGTACTTCGGTACGTGTGTCGACCGAACTCGTCGCTTCGTCGAGGATGAGGATCGTCGGATCGGCGAGGAAGGCCCGCGCAATGGTTATGAGCTGTCGTTCCCCGGCGCTCACATTACTGCCTTCGTCGTCGATGCGTGTGTCGTAGCCGGCCGGCAACGAACGCACGAATCGATCCACGTAGGTGGCCTTCGCGGCGGCCACGATTTCGGCTTCGGTTGCTGCCAGATTGCCGTACGCGATGTTTTCGCGGATGGTGCCACCGAACAACCAAGCGTCTTGCAACACCATGCCCATGTGGGCCCGCAGTTGGCGCCGAGGCATCGAGGCGATGTCACGGCCGTCGAGGCGGATATGGCCGCCATCGAGCTCGTAGAATCGCATGAGCAGATTGACAAGTGTCGTCTTGCCGGCCCCGGTCGGGCCCACTATGGCCACGGTCCGACCCGGCTCGGCCACCAGTGACAGGTCTTCGATGAGCGGCTTGTCGGCCAGGTACGAGAACCTGACTCGGTCGAACTCGACCAGTCCCCGAGCCGCCCGAAGCTCTTGTTGCGCATCGACCTCGGCCACTTCCTCGGGCGCGTCGAGCAATTCGAATACCCGTTCCGCCGAGGCGATGCCCGACTGCAACACGTTGGCCATTGATGCCAACTGGGTGAGGGGCATGCTGAACTGGCGTGAATACTGAATGAACGCCTGCACGTCCCCCAACGTCATCGCCCCTGACGACACCCGCAGGCCGCCGATTACGGCAATGGCCACGTAGTTGAGGCTACCCAAATAGGCCATGGCCGGCGCGATGGTTCCCGACAAGAACTGGGCGCCGCGGCTGGCGGTGAAGAGTTTCTCGTTCTCGATGTCGAAGCGCTGCTCGACGTCGACCTGGCGGCCGAAGGCCTTCACCAGCGCGTGACCGACGAATACCTCCTCGACGTGGGCATTGAGCGTTCCGGTATGGCGCCATTGGGCCATGAACCGTGTTCGCGACCGAGCCGTGATGAACTTCACCGTGAACAACGACACGGGCACCGTAATGAGCGCCACGAGGGCCAGCAGCCACGAGATCGTGAACATCATGACGAGTACTCCGACCAACGACAACGTCGATGTCAGCATCATGGCGAGCGTCTGCTGAAGGCTCTGAGAAACGTTGTCGATGTCGTTGGTGACCCGACTGAGCAAGTCGCCGCGCGGTTGCCCGTCGACGTACCGAAGGGGAAGCCGGTTCAGTTTTTCTTCGACTTCGGCGCGCATTCGCTGCATCGTGCGTTGGACAACGCCGGCAAGGAGAAACGATTGCAGCCACTGCAACAACGCCGACCCCACGTAACACCCGACGGCGATCATCAGCACATGGTGAAGGCGAGCGAAGTCGATCCCCCGTCGACCACCCTTCCCGCGGAGCCCGTCGAACACGATGTTGGTGGCCCGGCCGAGGATACGAGGACCGATCACCGAGAGTGACACGGCCATTACGGCGAAGCCGACAACCGCGACAACACCCGTTCGTTCGGGCCGGAGCCGTCCCAACAATCGTCGGGCCGAAGCGTTGAAGTTCTCCGATTTCTCGACCGGCATTCCGGCCATCGCCATACGACCCGCAGGACCGGGCGGAACCATGGCCCGAGTTTGAGCCATCTGGTCGCGGGCGGCCTTTCCGTCAACGCCAGGCTTCGATTGCTCGGCGGAAGTCATGAGACCCTTTCCTCGGTGATCTGCGACTCCACGATCTCGGCGTAAGTGGGGCAACTCTTGAGGAGATCATCGTGCGAGCCGAGGCCGACCGCGCGCCCGCCTTCGAGGACCAGGATCTGATCGGCGTACCGGATGGTCGACACCCTCTGGGCCACGATCAGCACGGTAGCGTTGGTCGTGCGAGGCCCGAGCGCGGCTCGCAACTTGGCGTCGGTGGTGAGATCGAGGGCCGAAAACGAGTCGTCGAACAGGTAGATCTCAGGCTCGTGCACCAGCGCTCTGGCGATGGCGAGACGCTGGCGTTGGCCGCCCGAAACATTGCTACCACCTTGGTTGATTCGAGAGTCGAGGCCGTCTGGCATGGCTCTGACGAAGTCAGCCGATTGCGCGATCGTGAGCGCGTCCCAAAGTTCGTCGTCGGTTGCGTTGGGTTTGCCGAACCGCAAGTTGGTGGCGACGGTGCCCGAGAACAGATAGGGGCGCTGAGGTACGAGCCCGATTCGGCGCCACAGCACCTCCGGCGCGAGCTCGCGAACGTCGACCCCGTCGACCAAGACCGAGCCTGAGGTCGTATCGAACAAGCGGGGCACGAGATGCATCAAAGTTGTTTTGCCCGACCCCGTGCTGCCGATGATGGCCGTCACTTGCCCGGCTCGCGCCGTGAACGATACGTCTCGCAGCACCGGCGTCTCGGCCCCGGGGTAATGGAACCCGACGTTGCGCAGCTCCACCATCGCCCGCGCCTTCACCTCAGTGATCGGACGAAGCGCGGGCACGACCGATGATTCGGTGTCGAGCACCTCGACCACCCGATCGGCGCATACGGCCGCCCTCGGTACGAGCATGACCACGAATGTGGCCATCATCACCGAACTCAGGATCTGGGCGAGATAGGAGAGAAAGGCGAGCAGCGCGCCGATCTTGATCTTGCCGCTACCGATCCGATCGGCCCCGATCCACACCGCGGCCACCGTCGACGCGTTCACGACGAACATCACGGTTGGGAACATGCGCGACATGAGCCGTCCGGCGCGCAGCGATGTGCCGGTTAAATCGTCGTTGGCCCGCCCGAAACGCCGTACCTCGTCGGGTTCACGCACGAAGGCCCGTACGACTCGCATGCCAATGATCTGTTCACGCAGAATGCGATTGACCGAGTCGATGCCCTGCTGCATGTCTCGGTACTGCGGCACCATATGCCTGACTACATTGCCGATGGCAATCGCCAACACGGGGACAGACACCAAGAGCATTGTCGATAAACCGATGTCTTGGCGCAACGCCATGAACACTCCGCCGACCATGGTAATCGGGGCCACAACCAGCATGGTGGCGCCCATCACGACAAGCATCTGTACTTGTTGCACATCGTTGGTGATGCGGGTTATGAGCGATGATGACCCGAACTGATTGACCTCACGAGCCGAGTACCCGGTGACCTGATGAAAGAGTCGGCGCCTCACATCACGACCAAAGCCCATGGCCGTCTTCGCCCCGAAATGAATCGCGCCGATTGAGAACACGATCTGGATCAGGGTCACGCCCAGCATCAGCAGGCCCGTGCGCCAGATGAAGCCGTGGTCGTTGCGGGCGACCCCACGATCGATAATGTCAGCGTTGAGAGTCGGGAGGTACAACACCGCCATCGTCTGCACGATCTGAAGGGCGATCACCCAGGTGATCTCGCGGCGATACGGACGAAGGTGGGTGCGTAACAGCCGGATCAGCACGAGCGGACTCCTTGGAGGTCGTTGGCGCAATGCCAAGGTTTAGGAGGGGTCACGAGGCCGGCCAAAAGCGCCAGCGCGGTTGTCGCCTCGGCGAGGTGATCGGCGCCGGTGGGGCCGAGCCGATCGACCAAGGCTTCTTCGAGCGTGGGGTCAATCGCCGGCATTTCGCGTCTGGCCTGCTCAATCTTCTTGAGATGGCTTTTCGACGCGACCACCAAGGTACGGCGGCGATCGACCGGATCGACTTTCGTGGTGAGTACGCCGTCGTCGCGAAGCCTGGCTACCGCGGCCGACACATGGCTCTGCGGAAAGCCTGTGCGCTCGACGATCTGCCCGATCGTGCTGCCGGGATTCTCGAGGGCATCGACGAGCACCATCCGGACACTGGCGGGCAGCTCGCGGAACCCCGATGATGGGATGGCCGCCACCCCGATCTTCATCAGCCGTCGGCCCAACAAGAAGAGTTCGGCTCCATTCACATCAAGAACGATACATCGGAATTGATACATCTCGCGCACGGCCTCGGACGCGGCGTCCGGTGAGGGCGCGGCCACGCCTGAAATGACCCTCAGATGCCCAGCGGGTAGCCGCCCGAGACCTTCAGCGTTTCCCCGGTGATGAAGCCGGCTTGGTCGGAACACAGGAACAGCACAGCGTTGACGATGTCGTCCATGACCCCAAGGCGCTTCACCAGTTGCAATTCGCCGACGAAACGGTCGACCAACGATTGGGGCAAATCGACCATCGCATTTTCGGTGGCCGTGAGGCCCGGCGCGACGGCGTTGACGCGTATCCGGTCCGGGGCGAGTTCTTGGGCGAAGGCCATGGTGAGGCCCCGCACCGCGAGCTTTGATACACCGTAGGGTGATGTCACCATGTAGCCGGCGATCGACGAAATGTTCAGCACGGCACCGCCCCCGCGGGCGATCATGGGTTCGCGACACGCCACTGTGCAGTTGACGACGCCGATCACGTTCACGTCGAACAGGGCCCGAACTTCGTGGCGCTCAAGCACGGTGAAGGGCTGGTTGTACTTCGTGAGGTGTTTGCCGGCGTTGTTGATAAGCACGTCGATTCCTCCGAGTTCGGCCACTACGCGCGCCACGGCGGCCTCGACCTGCGTCTCGTCGGCGACGTCGCAGTTCACGGCCATCGCCCGGGCCCCGTTCGCCCGAAGTTCGGAGGCCGTCGTCTCGGCCGCGTCGAGGTCGATGTCAGCCAGGGCCACCGCCGCGCCTTGCGCGCTGAACGCACGGGCGAACGCCCGTCCGAACCCGACCGCTCCGCCGGTGATGAATAGGACCTTGTCGAGAAAATCCATGGCTGCCTTCGCTTTCTGTTGGGTCTGCCCGTAACGTAGGCCCCATCATGGAACTGTGGGAAGTCAGCGCACGCGAATCGATCCGCGAGACCCTCGCCCGCTATAACCACGCCGGCGATTCCGGTCGGGTGGCCGAGTTGACCGAGACCTTTACCGAGACAGGCCAGCTGTGCATGCACGGCCGCGCTCCTGTCGTTGGGCGCCAGGCTATTCTCGACAGCCTCGGGGCCGTGGTCACGAGCAACATCGCGGCGACGCAGCCCGGGCAACCCAAACCAATGGTGCGCCATCATGTGTCGAGCGTCGTCATCACCGAGGTCACTCCTCAACGGGCCAAGGCGGCCAGCTACTTCCTGGTGATGAACCGTTCGGGGCCTGATCATTGGGGTCGCTACCGCGACGAACTGGTGCCGGTAGGCGACCGCTGGCTGATCGATCGTCGCGAGGTGCGCGTCGACGCACAAGCGCCGACCAGCGCCTTCCCGCAGGCCGACTAATTCGCAATGGAGCTGGAACTCACCGACGATCAGCGACTCTTTCACGAGACCAGCCGGAAATTTCTCGACGTCAACATGGCGACCACCGCCGTACGGGCACTCGCCGCCAATCCCGACGGATTCGACCGGGACTGGTGGCGTTCGGGCGCGGGGCTGGGTTGGACGTCCCTCCTGGTTGACGAGTCCCATGGCGGCGGCGCCATCTCCGGCACGGGTCTCGCCGATTTGGCCATCGTCGCCGAAGAACTCGGGCGCCACGTAGGGCCCGGCCCACTGTTGGCCGTCAACGTGGTGGCGAACGCGGTCTCGCGGCTGGGATCGGCCGCGCAACAGGCTGCGGTGTTGCCCGGGCTACTCGACGGTTCGCAGATGGCGACGTGGTGTCTACGCGACGCCGGCGGAAAATGGACCCGACATTCGGCGAGTACCGCGACCGCGCCGACCGGCCCGCGGCGCCCCGAGGCTCAGAGCAATGAACCGGCGGCCGTGGCCTCTGCCCGCGGAGTCGGATTCGAGATCAACGCCAAGAAGGTCATGGTGGAAGCGGCGGCCCAAGCCGATTGGCTCCTCGTGACGGCGGCCACGACCGCGGGACCTACGCAGTTCTTGCTGCCGTCCACGACCCCCGGCATCAAGATCACCCCGTCAACCAGTGTTGACCTCGTGCGGCGCTATGCCACGGTTCGGTTCAACGGCGTTCAGGTGGGTCTCGATGCCGTGTTGGGTACCGTCGGGCACGCCGCCCAAAACATCGAGCGACAACTCCAAGTCGCCCTTGTACTGCAGTGCGCCGAGATGACCGGCGCAGCGGGCAAGGTGTTCGAGTTCACCTGCGAGTACGCCACGGATCGCTACTCCTTCGGCCGTCCGCTAGCGTCTTACCAGGCCCTCAAGCACCGCTTCGCCGACATGAAAACGTGGTTGGAGGCGTCGTACGCGACGACCCTCGCCGCCGCCGCGGCCGTCCACGCGCAAGGACCGGACGCGCCCCGCCTGGCCAGTGTGGCCAAGGCCTACGTGGCCGATCGGACGCCTGAGATCATCCATGACTGCATTCAAATGCACGGCGGGATCGGTGTCACGTGGGAGCACGATCTGCATTTGTACCTGCGCCGAGTCACCCTTTTGCGGGCCATGTACGGCACCCCCGACGAACACCGCGAACGCATAGCCACCATAGTGATCGAGCGAGAGGACGCGGTCAATGGAAACCGTTGATGAATTCCGTACCCGAGCCCGGACGTGGCTGGAATCGGGCGGCCTGCCCCGCCTTCCCGAGGGCGAGCGGTGGGACCCGTTGGCCGATGACGACGACCACGCCAGCCGGGCCCGTGAACTCCAGAAAATGATTTGGGACGGGGGCTTTGCCGGGATCTGCTATCCCACCGAGTACGGAGGGCTCGGGCTAACTGTCGAGCATCAGCGGGCCTTTGACGCCGAGACGTGCGAGATCCACGAGATGCCGTTCATCTTCTCCACGCCCACCCACTCCATCTGCGGACCGACGCTGCTCGACTGCGCCACCGAAACCCAGAAGCAGCGCCACATTCCACCGATGCTGCGCGGGGAAGAGCTGTGGGTCCAATTCATGTCAGAGCCGTCAGGGGGATCTGACATGGCCGGGGCGCTTACCACCGCAACGCGCGACGGCGAGGTGTTTCTGCTCAACGGATCGAAGGTGTGGAGCACCTATGCCTACCGGGCCGATTACGCCATTTGCCTGGCTCGCACCGACTGGTCGCGCCCGAAGCACCGGGGCCTCTCGATGTTCATCGTTCCCATCCATGACCCGCGCACGACGATCGTGCAGATCGAGATGATCGACGGCAACAAGGAGTTCTGTCAGGAGTACTTCGACGACGTCGAAATTCCGCTTGGTAACGTGGTCGGCGAGGTCAACGATGGGTGGACCGTGGCCAGCCGACTGCTCTTTCACGAGAAGACCACTGTCGGTCGGGTATCTCCGTATGTCAGTGTGCCCTACCGCGACGCCACCGACACCAGCATGGCCGGATTCGTAGCTTTGGCCCGCGCTGGCGGAAGGATTGACGACCCCGACGCCCGACGCAAGATCGGCCAGATCGAGATGCTCCTCACCGTGCAAGCTCACCTCACCGGTCGCATCGGTTCGGGACTCAAGACCAAGTACTTTCCCGATCAGGCCGGCGCGATTGCCCGTCTTTTCAGCGGGACGACGTACGTCGAGCGGGCCAACATCGGGCTCGATCTGGCCGGGCCCGACGCGGTGGTGTGGGAGGGCGACGACGACCGGCAGAACGTCTCGATGGCGTATTTGCTGCGCCAAGCCCGTTGCATCGGCGGCGGCACCATCGAGATGGCCCGCAACGTGGTCAGCGAGCGCATATTGGGCATGCCGCGCGAGTACGCGGCCGACAAAGATGTCGCATTCGGAGACGTGAAGCGCGGGCGATAACGGTTCAGCGGGTGGCCCGAGGCAGGAAGCTTGTCGTAATGTTCACCTTGTTACATCACTTTGAGGAGAGCCGTGCCTGAACAACATTCCGCCCTGAGCACCAAGATGCGTGAAGTCATCGCCATCGATGGTGAGAGCATCGCTGTCGCTTTCGGGGGCGAGAGTTATCCGTGGAGCTTCATTCAGACCGCCGTCGCTCAACTCGACTCTTTGTGTGCCGATCATCAGCGCGGCGCCGCTCGAGGCATCGCCGTCGTCTTGCGCAACCGCCCCTGGCACGTGGCGGCCGTGGCCGCAACGGTGGCCGGCGGAAGATCACTGCTGACCCTCAGTCCGTTCCACGGTGACATCGGACTGGCCGAAGACATCGAGGCGTTACGGCCGGCGGTGGTCGCGGCTGAGTCCGAAGACTGGGTTCGTGCGGGCTTCGTTGAAGCCGTGCAGGCGGTCGGCGCGCTCGGATTGGAACTGTCCAAGGAGGGGCCCATCCGATTGCGGGCCGGGGTTGCCCTACCGACTGCCCCGCCCGATCCCTCCGCTGAAGCCGCATTGGGCGGTACGGCCGTCCTCATGATGACTTCGGGCACGACCGGGCGCCCCAAGCGGGTGCCGCTGTCATACGAACACTTCACCACTTCGCTGGAGAATTCGGCCACCGGCGCGGGTCCGTCCATTCCCGCAAAGCGGCGCGACCGCACCGACATCGTGTGGACCCCGATGGTGCACATCGGCGGCCTGTTCTTTATCGTCGTGGGCCTGCTCGAAGGCAAGACGATCGCCCTGCTCGAACGCTTCGCGGTGGAGCCCTGGATGGAACTCGTGCGCCAACATCGGCCGGTGATCGTCTCGCTGGTGCCCACGGCTTTGAAGATGGTGCTCGACGCCAATGTGCCCATCGACGTGTTCGAAGGCGTCCGAGCGGCGCGCTCGGGCACCGCGCCGCTCGACCCGGCCGTGGCCGCCGAGTTCGAGCGCCGGTACTCAATCCCCGTCCTTACCAACTACGGCGCCACCGAATTTGCCGGCGCCGTCACCCGCTGGACGCTCAAGGAACGCGAGGAGTGGGGCAACCGGAAGACGGGCAGCGTGGGACGGGCCGCCGAAGGGGTCGAGATGCGCGTCGCCGATCCCGAATCGGGCGCCATCGTCGGGCCCGGCGAGATCGGGATTTTGCACGTACGCGGCGGGCAGGTGCCGCCCGCCGACGGCGACGGATGGACCCGTACCTCCGACCTCGCGTCAATCGATGCTGACGGATTTCTCTACATCCACGGGCGGGCCGACGATGCGGTTATCAGGGGCGGGTTCAAGATCGTGCCCAGCGTGGTGGAAGAGGCGCTGCGAACCCATCCCTCGGTCGCCGACGCCGCCGTTACCGGTCTCCCCCATCCCCGCCTCGGCGCCGTGCCCGTTGCCGCCGTCACCTTGCGGCCCGCGACCGAGGCGCCCACCGAAGCGGCACTGTTGGAATGGGTGACCAGTCGCCTCGCCCGGTATCAGGTACCAGTGGCCGTCAAAGTCGTCGAAGCGCTCCCACGCACTCCGTCGATGAAAGTGAGCCGGCCCGCCCTAAAGGCCCTGTTCGACGCCCTCGAGCTGCGAGACTGATGGTGAACACTCCCGTCATCATCGACGATTCCGATCGGAAGAGCCTGGCCTCCCGCCGATCAATTGAAGCCTCGGCGGTCGCTATCACGTTACGACCGCGCAGAGAGCCTGCAACTGCACCGTAATGGTTGACCCAGTCGGCACAAAGTAGCTTCCGGTGGCGGTAGTCAGTCCGATGTCATACTTCAATGAGATGAGCACCGGTACGGTGTTTTCGAACGCTGTAATCTTCCCGACATTTGGGACGACCGAGAGCAAACGGGTGCCCGTCGCACAGGTCACGCTCACCACGTCGCTCTGGAACTTTGGCGCACCGTTCGGGGCGGTCAACGACGCCGGCGCGCCCGTCACCAACACCAGACCGCTCAGGCCAGGAGCCCCTGGTGCTCCGGGGGTGCCATTCGATCCGGGCAGACCCTGCGGTCCCGACTGACCGTTCGCTCCCGCCGGACCCTGAAGGCCGGGCGGGCCACCCACCCCCGCGGGGCCCTGCGCGCCGGTCGATCCGGTGTCACCCTTAGACCCCGTGTCACCCTTAGACCCGGTGTCACCCTTAGACCCGGCTGGACCCGACGCGCCCATCGGTCCCAGTGCGCCGGGGGCCCCGCTGATGCCAAGGACGGCGATCCCAGGGCTGCCTTGCGGTCCCACCGATCCCTGCGGACCGGCCGTTCCGGTGTCTCCTTTAGGCCCCGCGGGTCCGACCGGGCCGAGGTCGCCCTTGACTCCGGTCGAGCCTGGGGCGCCCGCGGCCCCGGTCGCACCGGCACTGGCGCGGCCGTCGGCAGTCTTGACGCGGAAGCGTTGGCCCTGATCGACGGCGCCGGACGCGGTGGCCGACCCGAGCGGATCCGCCCGCTTGACGCTGGGACCCCCGCCTGCCCCGGACAAGGTGATGGAGCGTTTGGTCACGTGGGGACGCCCGCTTGCCCCACCGCCAATGATGGAGCGGGCGGTCCCGAACGCAGTGGCCCCGGGCTTCAAATGGCGGTTGTTCGTGATGTTCGACTTGGACTTGATGATCGTTGTCGCCCGCGCCGCGGTCGGTATCACAGAGCATGCTGTGGCTACGAGCAGCGCCCTAAGAACTTCGCTTGTTTCGACATTCTTGAACCCTTCCGTAGGTTGCCTGAACTCTACCTACCACGGGCGGTGGCGTACCGCAAGCGAGATGCGAGACTGAGGCCGTGAACGCTCCCGTTATCATCGAGGCCGCCATCAACGGGCTTACTACGAAGGCCCGCAACCCCTACGTTCCGGTGACGACCGAGGAACTGATCGGCGAGGCCGTGGCGTGTCTCGATGCGGGTGCGGCCATCATCCACAACCACATCGGCAACACGCCCATGTCGGGCGCAGAGTCGGCGCAACACTACGCCGCCGTATGGACAGAGGTGTTGGGGCGGCGCCCCGAGGCGCTCTGGTATCCGACAGTTTCGTTCGGGCCCGTCGCCAACCGCTACGACCACATCGCCCCGTTGGCCGCGGCCGGGCTCCTGAGAATGAGTCTCAGTGATCCCGGTTCCATCAACCTCGGACGCATGGTCAATGGATTGCCAACCGGCGCGACGCCATACACCAATAGTTTCGACGAGATCGCCCATCAATTCGCACTATGCAATGAGTACCGACTGGGCGTTAGCATCGCGGTGTACGAGCCAGGTTTTCTGCGCACGGTGTTGGCTTACCACCACGCCGGTCGGTTGCCCTCCGGCGCCTTCGTCAAGCTCTACTTCAGCACCGACCGCGGTCTGACCGGCACCGCGTTCGGTCTCCCACCCACGCCCACCGCCCTCGCCGCCTATCTCGAATTGCTCGACGGGACGGGCCTGGCCTGGGCCGTGTCAGCAGCGGGCGGCGACGTGGTGCGCACTGACCTCTGCGCCGCCGCGCTGGCCGCCGGCGGCCATCTTCACATCGGCCTCGAGTTCTACAACGGCGACCGCACCCCAACCAACCTCGAACTCATCGAAGAGGCCGTAACCGCATGCGTCGCGTCGGGTCGCCCAGTGGCCACGAGCGCAGAGGCGGTCGCAATCCTCGGGCTACCCGACCGCCCCGTTATTTCAACGGCGGACCACTTGCGGCCGGACGAAGGTCTCCCGGCTCGCCTGGTTGGGTCTGACAATCAATTTCCCATCTGTTCGGCTTGAGGAGTGGCGCGAGCGAGGCTTGCCAGTAACTGACTTGCCGCCGCTTGAAATCGCTTGATATCGCCGTAAGGCCGCGCCATGAGCATGGCCCCTTCGAGGCTACTCACGATGAGGCGCGCGACGTCGCTTACGGACCCCATGAACTGAAGCGTCCCTTCGGCTTGGCCCTGCTCCAAAACGCACTTCAGCCAAGCTTCGTTCTCGTCGAAGAACCGGACCACGGCCGCCTGCATCGGTTTAGGCAAGGTCTGATATTCGGCGGCCAGCATGCCGCAAAGACACATTCGGCGGCTCCTAAGCACGTCGAGGTACAGGCCCGCGTACGCCTCGAGCTTGGCGGGTGCGTCCGCGATCCGTGTGTCCACAGCAGCCAATGCGTCGGCGAACCGGGCCGCGTAGCGGACAATCAGCGCGGCGCCGAGTTCGGCTTTGCTGGCGAAGTGATAGTGGAGGGCCGCGTTGGTGATCTTAAGGTCAGCGGCGGCATCGGCGTAGCTGAAGCCGTTGAATCCACGAATCTGAACTAGCCGCTCGGCCACATCGAGGATTTTCGTGGCGGTATCGGCGTCGCCCCGCTGACGTTTCACCGCCATTTGTCCCTCCTTTCGCAACACGCTTTTCCCATGGCTCTAACGTTTACAATCGCTTGACTTCTTACTTACTAGTATGTAAGGATAGCAGGGCGACAAGCGCCGTGCACCAATCAACGGAAAGGGACTAGCAATGCAACAGACCGAACACAAAAGCTTTCAGACGCCCGATGAGACCCGTGAATTCCCGCACGGGCGTGCGGAGATCGTCCAAATCGGGGGCAACGAAGTCGGGCGGCTCGTGTTCGAGCCAGGATGGCGTTGGTCGACCGACTTGGCCCCGATCGCCAAGACGCCAAGTTGCGAGGCTCCGCATTTTCAATACCACGTGAGTGGTCGGCTCGGCATCCGCATGGACGATGGAACCGAGTTCATTGCCGGCCCGGGAGACATCACCTCGTTGCCGAGCGGACACGACGCGTGGGTCGTCGGCGACGAGCCCGCTGTTACCGTCGATTGGTTCGGGGCGAGCAACTACGCCAAGTAGCGGACGCGTTCACAGCCAAGCGCTTGAGATGAAGCGCTTTGCTGTGAACCGCCTCACAAGCCGCCTTCCAACGCCAACAACTCGCCTAAAGACGGCCGAGACATCCCAGCGCGGCGTTGAGAACGGGACAGACCTCGACGAGTCGGGCTTCGGAGATCGCCGTAACATAAGAACGAAACGACGACCGCGGCAAAGTCACAATGTTGTCGAAACTGGCGACGCATTTACTGGGAACGCCGTCCAACTCTGGATCGAGGACAAGCTCGGAACTCAAGCCCCGAACTCGGGTGGTGAGCTGCGCGACAACGACCGCGCCGATCCGAGCGGCAACAGGATCACGAGTCAGAATCAGGACCGGCCGGTCACCTCCGCGACCGGTTTCAGCGAACCAAACTTCACCCCGCCTCAACGCGTTGCCTCCATGCCAACCAGTCTTCGTCAACGAGCCACGCCTGATCAGCGGGATCGATTAGTTCCGCCTCGACGAGCGGCTGCTTCCTGTATATCGCCGCATCACGCTCTGCCGCCCCGCGCTCCAGGACCATTCGCAAACTTGACCGCAACAACTCAGAGGCCGTGAGATTCGAACGCTTCACCTCGCTTTCGAGCGCTTCTGCTTCCTCGTCGGAAATCCGCACGCTCAGCATCTTCGTCATATGAATAGCCTATATCGGTCAGACAAGTAATCGGCCCCTCATCGTCGTAACGTTAGAAATCCGGACGCGTCGCTCACGCGCTCGACAGCGCCGATCGCCGACCATCGACTCTGCGGGCACTGGCCACGCCCGTCCCGAGCACGGCAGCGAGGATGAGCGCGGCCCCCGCCAGCGCATCGGCCTTCGGTCGCTCCGAGAGCACCAAAAAGACCCAGAACGGCGCAAACACGGTTTCGCTCTGCGCGAACACCGTCATCGCCACAGCCGGAACCGAACGGGTGGCGGCGTTGAACAAGAGCGTGCCCACAATGATCAGTACGGCGCCGTGGAAGACCGCCAGCGCAATGTCGTGAGCCGGGGGCACGAGACTGCGGCCGTGCGCGACGGTAACTGCGGCGCAGAGAACGACCATCATCGATCCGTAACCGGTAAGCACCGGCGACCAGTCCCTGTCAGGGGCGGAGCGCAGGCACACCGTGTAGCCGGCGAATCCCACCGACGATGCCAGGGCCGACAAGTTGCCAATCATCGTGCCCGCCCCCACGTCAGCGTGAACCATCAGCAACAACCCGGCTAGCGCGACGACGACGGCCAACCCGACTGCGCGCGTCAGCCGCTCCCCCAGCACCAACCGGGCCAGGCCGATCGTGACCAACGGAGTGATCGACGCCAGAAAGGCGGCGTTGGCGGCCGTGGTCGTTTTCACCGCATACACGTAGGCCAACGATGCGACGAGTAGACCCACGTGGGCGGCGATCATCAGAGACCCTGATGTGTACGCCAGCGCGAACGCGCCCCGAGTCGGCCGGCGCGACCGGAGAAGAAGGCGCCGTGCCTCCATGACCACGATGATGGCGACGGAACGCCACAGCAGGTATTGCCACGTGTCGCTCTGCTTGGCCAGCCGAACGAGTAGGGCCCCGAAACTCCACGCCACCCCGGCGGCGATGCCCATGAGCGAGGCCGCCCACCGGGGCCGCGGCCCGCCCCCGGCGGTCATGACCTGTCTTCGGGTCACCCCAAGTTGCGGGCGAACAACGCGAACAGGCGCTCCCAGTGACGCTCCGACGAGTCGCGGTCGTACACCGCGCCCCGACGCTCGAAGGCGAATCCGTGGTGGGCGCCGGGATACCACTCGACCCGAGCATTGGCCCCAACCGAGGCCAAATGGGCGGTCAGTCCGTCGACCATCTCCTTCGGGGCGTATTCGTCGAATTCGGCGCACCCGAAGTACAGCTCGCCCTTCACGCTCGCAGCCAAATGGGCCGGTGAGCCCTCGCCGAACAGCCGCACTCCGTAGAGCGAAGCGGCGGCTTTCATGCGCTCCGGAAACATTCCGGCCATCGCGAAAGCGAACGGCCCACTCATGCAATAGCCCATGCAGCCCACGCGCGAAGCGTCTGCGTTGGGATCGGCATCGACGTGCGCGAACATCGCCTCGGTGTCGCTGGCGACCAGGGCATCGGTCAGCGACCCCATCAGTGCAAACATCTTGGTGCGGGCGTCGGGCGCGGCGAGATCCATGTTTTCTTCGCGCGAGGTGCGGTAGTACAGGTTGGGCAACACCACGTAGTAGCCCACGGTGCCCAGTCGGCGGGCCATATCGTGCAACTCCTCGCGCTTGCCCGGCGCGTCCATGTAGAAGAACACCACGGGAAACGGCCCGCCTTCTTCGGGATGGGTCACGAACGCCGGCATCGACCCGTCTCGGGTCGTGATTTCAAGGTGCTGATCTCGCATTCGCCCACCGTAATCTGCGAGACTCCCGCGATGACAGACAGCGAAATCGTCAAGACCACTGGTGGAGCGCTGAGGGGCGTCAGTAGTGAGGGCATCCTGGCCTTCAAGGGCATTCCGTACGGTGCCACCACGGGCGGAGCCAACCGGTTCCTGCCTCCGCAGTTGGCGACGCCTTGGAACGGGGTGCGCGACGCGCTGGCGACGCGTCCGGCGTGCCCGCAACCGGGTCTCGACTCCGACGGCATCACGCTTGACCCCGAACTGCTGGAGATTATGGGAGTCGGAGAAGTCGTCGAAGCCCAGGACGAGGACTGCCTTTCGCTGAACGTGTGGACGCCCGCGCTCGACGGCCCTCCCCGTCCGGTCATGGTGTGGTTCCATGGCGGTGGATGGACGATCGGATCCGGAAACGGACTCAGTTACGACGGGACCCATCTGGCCCGTCGGGGCGACGTCGTGATCGTGACCGTCAATCATCGCCTCGGCGCGCTCGGCTATCTGTCGCTCGCCGGAGTAGACGGGGCGACGCCGCAAGACCTGGTCGCAACGGGCTCGGCCGGCGCGCTCGACATGGTCGCGTCGCTCCAATGGGTCCGGGACAACATCGCCGCGTTCGGCGGCGATCCGGCCAACGTCACGATTTTCGGCGAGTCGGGGGGCGGCGCCAAGGTGAGCGTCCTCCTGGCCATGCCCTCGGCGGCGGGGCTGTTCCACCGCGCCATCGTGCAGAGCGGCCCGATGATCCGAGCGATCACCCCCGACGCGGCCGCCGCCACCACCAAAGCGATAATGGAAGGGCTCGGCGTGGCGACCATCGACGAGTTGCGGGCGGCGCCCATCGACGCGCTTCTCAAGGTTCAGGTCACGGTGATGGGCGGCGCGCTCGGCGGGTTCGGTTCTCCGCACCGGCTGGCTCCAGTTCTTGATGCGGCCGTCCTGCCCGTCCATCCGTTCGAGCCCGTCGCCGCGCCGAGCGCGGCCGAAGTGCCCCTTCTCATCGGTACCTGTCGAGACGAGATGTCGCTGTTCCTCTCCGCCATGCCGGGGCTCGATCAACTCACTTTTGACGCGCTCCCGACAGTTGCGGCCATGACGATCGCGACCGACGCCACCGATCTCGTCGCCTCGTACCGCAAGACCCGTCCCGCCGCGACGCCTTCGCAACTGCTCATCGCCATCGTCACCGACAAGACGATGGGCGTTTCGTCGATTCAACTGGCCGAGCGCAAAGTTGCCGGCGGTCCGGCGCCGACCTTCATGTACCGCCTTGATTACACGACTCCGGTCATGGGCGGCAAGCTTGGTGCGCCCCACGCGCTCGATATCGCCTTCGTGTTCGACAACCTGCACACCGATCGCCTGCACGGCGCCCGGGTCGGCGCGCAGCAGTTGGCCGATCGCATGAGCGAAGCGTGGATAGCGTTCGCCAGAAGCGGCAACCCGTCACACGACGGGCTCCCGGCGTGGCCGGCGTACCACCCGTCGAGTCGCGCCACGATGATCTTTGACGAGACGTGCGCCACCGTCGACGACCCCGACGGCGAAGAGCGCCAGGCCTGGATCGGCCACGAATTGGGGTTATAGCGTCCTAGGTGAGTGGTGTCAAACGGCTCGTTGTGGATCGGCGAGTCAAAATTGCCGCTCGCAAGGACGCACAACGACGCGCTTGTCCTGCCCAAACGGCTAGGCGGAGGACGCCGCGAGCGGTGATTTTGGCCGCCGAGACGC
>JANYDT010000081.1 GCA_025359845.1 Acidimicrobiia bacterium | reverse complement strand
AGTTCCTTCTCCAGCGCGGCCCGCAGCACCGGGTCTTTTGCGGCCAGGACCGCTTCGTGCTGCGCCGACCGGGCAGCGGCTACATCTCCGACGAGGAGGTAAACGCATCCGAGGTTACCGAAGATGTAGTTGTCGTGCGCGTAGTCGACGAGGCCGGCGATGAGCTGTCCGAAATTGTTGCTCTGCCCGACGAGGTCCTTTTTGAGCTGCGGGAACCCGGCGATGCATCTTCCCTGAAGGGCGGCGACGGCTGCAGATCGTACGTACCGGCGAGATCGGCCGCCCCGGCGCTCTTGAGCAGCCGAGCAGTGAGGAGGTAACCGGAGTGCAGCTCGACCACGTCGTTCGACGATTGCAACACGCCGTAGATGACCACGTCCGCGTTGTTGCGCGCCGCCAGCCCGCGGGCGCTCCTGGCCCGCGCCACGCTGGTCGTGCCAGTAATGTGACCGACCTTTCCGGAGCCCCACAATTCGGTGCCCACGGCGGTCGCGTTCGTGAAGGCGACCGGAAGCATCTTGCGGATGCTGTCGGCGACCCCTCGCCTAATTCGCTGGCCTTGCGGAGCTGCTCACATGCCCGTTCGAGCGCTGCTCCTGGAAACGGGCGACCGCCAAGTTGAACGTCAGCTCGCTCATCTTGGGTCGCCGCGGCGAAGGTCGCATGATCAACGTGACCAGGCCGACGACCGCTACCACCGTGGTGACGATGGCGGCAACGCGGACGCGGAGGCGCAGGATCCGCCGGTGACGCCCGCCGATTTTCTGGATCAGCTCCCCTACGTCGGCGGCGAAGCGCGCTTCTCGGATGGTGCGCGCATTTCGGGACGCAAGGTCGCGCAACCGTTCGGGGAGATCGGCCGCATGCGGCATGGTGGCGTCGTCGGCCAGGATCGGGATGACGCGGATCGCCTTGGCCAGGCCCACCTCGACCTCCCGAGCGACGTAGTCGTCTGCGTTGTCGAGCCGGCGGCGGCCCTGGTCGTCTGTCGCAGTCAGCCAATCCTTCCCGATCACCACCAACTGCACGTCCGCGGCGTCCAGCGATCGCTCGATCGCGGCCGTGAACTCGGCGCCTGCGGCGATTGCCTCGATGTCTTGGAAGACGTGGCCCTTGCCGAACTCCCGCTCCAACCGCTCCCGAAGATGGCCCGTGAACCCTGCGCTGTCCTGGCGCCGATACGAGATGAAAATCCGCGGCACGGGCGCTCAGCTCGAGAGAAGATCGGCCAAGACTGGCGCGGCGCGGTCACGACGCGGTTACGGCGGTCGCGCTAGGGCTCGCCGTCACGTCCGCCGTGTTGTCGCTACCGCACGACGGCTTCCCTTCAGCGCTGCCCGGGATGAAGCAGTACTGGCCGCAGGTAGGCGTCGGCGGGACCGTGGCGTCGACCTCGGCGACGCCGTTCGTGTCGGCCGCCACCACCGGCAACGCCGAGAGCGGCTCGAAGGAATCGTCCGACGCGGATTCCGGGCGCCAGTATACCGAAGTTTCGATCGGGCTACCGGCCGTAAAGCCGGCGAAGAGCAGCCGCAGCACGGTTCCGGGCGGCACCGCTTCGTATCTATCGCGCAGGATGACTGGGCCGGAGGGAGCGCGAAGGGCGCGCAAGTTGAACACCGTGCGGGTGCGAAGCCGACCGCGCCGTGTCGACGCCGTGAACGTGTACCGGCCTTCCGGATAGTCGGGCAGCCACCAGATGCGGAAATACGGCCCGATCGGGATGCGGTGGAGAGTCGTTGCGGCGGTGGCGAACAGGTCGACGAAAGTCCGCGACGGCCTGTCGCGGCCGGCCAGGAAGTGCACCCGGCGACCGTCGGGGCCGGTGAGCGTCAGCCGGATGAAGTCGCGCTGGCGGACGGTCAGCTCGTCGCCGAACCCGACGATCTGGAACCCAGTCCACGACAGGACCCTGCTCTCCCGGCTCAGGAACGCTTCGACGTGCGGTCGTGGCAGCGGTTGCTTCTTCACGGCTGCGGCAGAAGATTGGTCACAGGTGCGGCATTCCGCCCCAGCTAACGGCTCACTATGCTGCGAATGACACTGGACGGTGGAGGTGTGGGAAGGGTGACCCGCGCTCCCACCGGACGTGCCCAGCCCACAACCGGTCGGGACCCGACGAAATCTTTCCGACGATCGGAAGCGAAGACGACCGTCCCTCCCGGGCCCGGCGGCGTCGGACGAGTGTACGCGCCATCTCGATTTCTTTCGAGAGGTCGTACTGGGGTGAGTGTGGTCATGACGCAGCGAGGGTCGGGGAGAAAGACCGTGAGCCTGACGATGTGGCCGATGAGCTTGCTTGAGAGCGGGTGGAGCATTACGAGTACCCGTCCGAGACCATTCGCCTCGGTCTACAAGACAGCTGGCTGATTTTCCGGTGTAATGGCCCCATGACGCCGGTCGAGCCAAATTTCACTGTTCAAAAACCTGTTTCGCTTTCACCGGGCGAGGCCCGTGAATCTTCCGGACCAGTTGTCGAACCGGTTGTCTATCCAAACCAGTGGATTGTCGACGATGGCATCGTGGACAGCTGTATTGCCCAGGTTGTCGAACTGCTGCGAGTGGCCGATGCCGAACTCGTGCGGTCGCCGCGTAAGACTCGTCGCCAAGCGGCACGGCTGCAGCTTGTGGCCACCCAACCGAACATCGCGAGCCTCACCATGATGCTGTCCGATGAAGTTCTCCGGATCGGGAACGCTCCACTGGCGGCGCGGCGATTTCATGACGTGGTGACGAACCACTCGCTTGCCGGTCTCAGCATGGTCGATCGTTTGTTGCTCCGAACCGGCGCTCTTCTCGCCCCAAGGTTGCCGACCCTTGTCATGGCGCTCGTGCGTCGTCGGTTGCGGTCTGAAACTGCCCAGACGATCCTTAGCGCCGAAAAGAATGCGCTGACGAAGCACCAAACCAGTCGACTCAAGGCTGGCTTTCGATTGAACTTCAATCGGCTCGGCGAGGCCATTGTCGGTAATGATGAAGCCGACTTGCGGCGCCGCGCTGTTATCGAACTAATCGAGCGGCCGACCACGACCAACGTGTCCGTGAAGGCCAGCGCCATTGTTGCTAATCTGAGCGCGCTTAGCTTCGAAGACACCGTCGCTCGCGTGACCGACGCGTTGCGGACGGTCTTTGCTTCGGCTGCCGACCGGGGCGTGTTCGTCAACGTCGACATGGAGGAATACCGTGACCTGCGCATCACCGCTGATGCATTCATGTCGGTGCTGTCGGAGTCGCCTCTAGCGAACCTCGACGCGGGTATCGTTCTCCAGGCCTACATCCCCGACTCGCATTCGGTGGCCGAAGAACTGGCCAGCTGGGCAATGAAGCGTCGAGACGCCGGCGGTGGGCCGATACGGGTTCGCCTCGTTAAGGGTGCCAACCTGGCCATGGAATTGGTCGATGCCGAAATTCACGGATGGAATCCGGCGACGTATCCGACCAAGGCGGATGTTGATGCCAGTTGGAAACGTCTTCTCGACATTTTGCTCGAGGAGCGACTAGACGGCGTATTACGGGTTGGCATTGCGAGTCACAATTTGTTCGACATAGCGTGGGCTTTGCATCTACGGTCGCAACTCGTGAAGCGTGGACAGTTTGATCGTATGGGGTTCGAAATGCTGGCGGGCATGGCCGAGTCACATTCGGTCGCTTTAGCGAAGCGAACCTGCGGCCTACTTCTGTACACGCCGGTGGTTGAGATCCCGGATTTTGTTGCCGCCATTGGCTACCTTACCCGGCGTCTCGATGAGAACACGGCCCCGGAGAACTTCTTGAGTGCGCTCTTTGACCTAGCACCCGGAACGCCACGATTCACCGAGGAGGCCGACCGTTTCCGTGCCGCTGTGCATCACCGCCACAACGTGGCTACCACGTCGCTAAGAGCAAGCCTTCCTGCTCACAACGACACTTCCTTTCACTCCGAACCCGACTCCGATTTCACCCAGCCGGGAGTTCGTGCTGCGCTGATTGAGGCAGTCAAAAGCTACCGTTTACCGAATGCCGCGCCCGTAGTCGGCAGCCGCGCCGCAGTCGACGTTGTGGTTGGAGTTGCTCGCCTCGCTCAGCCGACCTGGGGGGAAACCTCGGGTGCCGAACGAGCCACCATATTGCGCCGAGTTGGAGACCATGTGGCGAACCATAGAGCCGAGATTGTTTCAACTCTGGCCTTTGATGCGAGCAAGACCATTTCCGAAGGCGACCCCGAGGTTAGTGAAGCCGTCGATTTTGCTCGCTATTATGCCGACAGAGCCGAAGAGCTCGATCGTGAAGCATTCTTCGGTCCGACGGTTCAATCGACACCACTCGGTGTAGTTGTTGTCGCCCCACCCTGGAACTTCGCATACGCCATTGCTCTCGGTGGTGCAGCCGCTGCACTGGCTGCAGGAAATACCGTCATAATGAAGCCTGCGCCGCAGTCGCCGCGAACCGCGCAACTCGTGGTCGAACACTGTTGGGCCGCGGGGGTGCCGCGAGACGTGCTTCAACTCCTCGCCGTTCCCGACAACGAAATAGGCCGTCACCTCATCACCCATCGCGACGTTGATGCGGTAATCCTCACCGGCGGTCTTACTACCGCTCGCATGTTCCTGGATTGGAAACCATCCCTTCGTTTGCTGGCCGAAACCAGCGGAAAGAACTCACTGGTCATCACCGCGACTGCGGACCTGGATCTCGCCATCAAGGATCTTGTCAGAAGCGCATTTGGTCACGCGGGGCAGAAGTGTTCCGCGGCAAGTCTGGCCATTGTTGAAGCCTCCGTTTACGACGACCCAGCCTTTGAGCGCCGCCTCGCCGATGCGGTTCGAACCCTGCGCTGTGGTCACGTTGATGACCCAAGTACCGATATCGCCCCGCTCATCGAACCCCCATCACCGTCGTTACGGCGGGCATTCACCACCCTTGAGCCAGCGGAGAAATGGTTGGTAACGCCTGTGCAGTGGGACGCTTCCGATGATCGCTGCTGGACGCCCGGGGTGCGAACGGGCGTGGTCGCCAACTCCTGGTTCCATACAACAGAGTGCTTTGGTCCAGTGCTCGGTGTTATGCGCGCCGATGACCTTGATCATGCGATTGCTCTACAGAATGGCGTTGCCTATGGACTTACCGCGGGAATCCATAGTCTCGACTCAGCGTCCATCGACCATTGGAAAGATCGTATCGCTGCAGGGAACATCTATGTGAACCGATCGATCACCGGAGCCATCGTGAACCGGCAACCTTTCGGTGGTTGGAAGGCATCATCGTTAGGCCCCACCGCCAAGGCCGGTGGGCCCTCATATGTGTCAATATTACGACGCTGGACGACTAAGGCCGGCGACCGTTCAGTGCGTTCACTCGGCTCCGTCACTGGTGAAATCGGCCCGGGTGAAATCGTGTCGAGTCCGCCCCTCCGGCAAATCGGAATCGGATCAGTTGCGAGCACAAACTTTCAACACTTGGGCTCGGAACTCGCCAGATTATTCACGGTTGAGTCCGATCCCGATACGCTCATCAGCGAACGCAATACACTCCGTTACCGGCCGCTTCCTAATGGCGTAGTTCTCCGCGTGGGGGAGGGGGCCGACCCCCAATCCGAAGAACTGGCCGTCATCGCCGCAACGACAACGCGTTGTCCGCTCATTGTGTCATATCATGGGCGCGAAAGCGAACAACAGTGCATCGAACAGTTGGCTAAACTTCGGCCCGACCGCCTTCGAATTGTGGGTTCCTGTACCGATGACCTCCGGCGTGGCGCGCATCGACTCGGAATCCGAGTCGACGAGGACCCAGTCGTGGCCAGCGCAAGAATTGAACTGACGCGGTGGTCCCGCGAGCAGTCGATCAGTATCACGATGCACCGACACGGCCGCCTAGTGCAATGAATCGCAAGTTCCTTGTATGTCGGCCTGCGGTATTCCGCCAGGGCAAACGCGCTTTTCAAGAACAGACTACGAATACGACCTCGTTCACGATGCCGCGCCTATGCGGAGTCGCAAGGATGGTTCACGCGCCGACATCCTTTCTCAGCCAAAACTCAACCACACATTTCACTTCAGGTTGGACCTTACGCGGCGAACTGCTGCGACGCTGACAGCGGGACCGCCGGGCATCGGACGACCGTCGCCGCGAACTCTGCGTCAACTGTTGCAGTGAAGTCCCACCCAGAGGCTTCCCGCCGTCGATCACGAATAGCCCACCCGCCGACGGATCGAACCCGCGGTCCTCGAGGTTGTCGACAGACAGTTGCAGATCGTCTTGTTCTCCGTGATGTCGAGCTGCTGGCGGGCTGACCGTGGCACCGGCGGGTTCGAGGACCGTGGCGGAACCGGGCGTAACGGCGGGTCGACACTCCCGCCAGCATCGCGGCGACGGTGTGCGACGTTCAGCAGGTGCGGGTCGCGACCGCCGCCCACGTCTCCAGCGGCACCTCCGCGGTCCCGTCGACGGTGCGTGCCCCGGGCTTGCAGACATCGATCATCCGGCCGCCCAGCGCTGAGGTAACTCTGACTCTTCGCCGCGGATCTTGGTTGGATTTCAGACCACAGATTGGGGTGGCGGGCGGCCGTTCCTTCCAAACCGACATAGCGTGGTCCTGCGGGAGCGATGCCTCGCGCATCGTGTTCCGCTCGATCCCCAGCCGACGAGCGATGGCCCTCATACCCATCCCTTCTGCCGATGAAGCCGATGAAATCTCGGCCAAATGCTCGCACGAATCGTGTTGAGCCGCCTCTGATCCGAGGGCGTGCATGGGCGCTGATTGTGTGGGAACGCCGTGTCGCAGCGGCACTGTGGACCGACATCGCTCACTGCGAAGTCGTCGTCCGCAACGCCATCCACCGCTCCTTACAGACCCAGGCCGGTTCCAGCGATTGGCATGACCGACTGCCCCAACTCGACATTCGCGGCGCAGACCGCACACGAGTCGACGATGTTGTCCAACGTCTTCACGATGAGCACCGACCAGTGGCGGTCGACCGCGTCACCGCCGCGTTATCACTCACCTTCTGGACCAACCTGATCGGCCCCAGCTACGACCGCATGCTCTGGCGAATCGGACCTGGCCTCGAGCTTCTCGCGTGCGCCTCGTTGCGAATCCACGCCGCAATGGAACGAGTCAAACTCTGTCGCAACGCCATTGCTCACCACGCCTCACTCGTCCATGACATCCGTACGGAATCTTCAGAGGAGCGTCTCCGATGAGGCTTGGCCGCCGCGCATGGTCGGATCCGCCGTACGACACCCGCGGCGCTTGCCGACCTCGTGTGCTCCGGTGACTTCCGAACCTTTGCGGTGCAGTGCCTGAACAGCCATCGATCCGACCGCCGAAGGCGAAAAGCCGCTCACCGATGACTTCAGGCTTGCTGCTGCGACGCCTCCCATGTTCGGTGCGCTGCGACCGTGCGTTCCCATAGCCGGTCAGTTGTGCCCGGCGGGCTCGCTTCGAAAGTCAGTCCGAACAGGTCGCCCAATGCCGTGAACCACGTGCGACGGTCTTCCAAAGCGACGGTGTTGGCACGACTGCCGATGCGTTTGATGATGAGACCGTGGATCACGTCGACGCCGGTGGCGTCGCGTGTTTGTGCGAGGCCGAGCTTGACGAAGCCGGAGTCGGGTGAGGTCGATAGCCACTCGTGTTGGGTGGCGAGCAGTGCTGGGTCGGGTGCTCGGTTACGCCACGCCATGCCGGTGAACCCGCCCGTTCGGTCGTGAAGAAGGTGCCAATCGCTCAGCGTCGAGTCGGTGGTCCTTTGCAGTTCGAGCTCGAACGGACCCTGGCGGACCGAGGTGGATCTCAGCGGAATTGGTTCGTGGAGCGCGTCGCCGAGGCCGACGTCGACATACCAATCGCCACTGGGGTTGTCGACGGTAGCCAAGTCGGCCACCGTCACGACGAGGTGGTTCCCGGCATCAACGGCCGCTGGGCCCGTAGGGCCATGGACACCGCCAGCGTGGAGCGCGACTCGGTATCCGAGTGCGTGCAGGAGCGCAGCGAATGCACCGTTGAGGTGGTAGCAGTAGCCGCCGCGACGTTGGAAAGCGATCCGCGCTGCTGCGTCGTGTGGATCGATGCCCCACCGCTCGCCGCCGTGGATCCACAACGTCTCGTACGGGATGCGTTCGGCATGGCGACGATGCAGTCGTGCTAACGCTTCGGCCGAGGGAGGCTCGGCATCGAGCGAGAGGCGGCGCATATACGCTTCGAGCACCGGTCGCTCCAATGGACCCATGCGGAAACGATACTCCGCACGCAGCTGTCTGCACCTGCCGAGCGGCGCAACGTTTGCATCAACCAGCGAGCTCGTTCGATGCTTATCGATCAACGCGAGAACGGTTGGCGCCCCCGACCCCGCACCGTCCCCGTGCGCACACTTTGATCGTGCCGCCGGCTGTCGCGAACTGTACACTCGCGGCGGAGCGTGGTGGGGGCCTGGATTGCCGTCGCGCTGGATGTCACGTTGACCACGAACTCCCCATCTACAACATCGTTGTCGGACCGAACGCACGTGTGCAGTTTGCGGGAAGCGCTCTGCAATGCATCGTGTATGCGCGAGCGGATGACACTGCAGTGCCGTCGAAGGTCGATTGCTTTATTGATGGCGGCCGCAAAGGGCAAATTGATGCCTACTACGCATCCTTAGATGTCAATAGCATAGACATCACGCGCGACCAATTTTCGTGAAGCTGAGCGAGCACGGGCTATGGGAGTTCGGCTCACGAACGACTCGGCGGAGAGCTCATTTTTCGGCCCTGCTAGCCCGAATGGCGAGCCCCGCCAGCAAGGCAACAATCGCTACTGTTCCTACCCCGATTTTCCAAGCTCGATCGTAATTTCCCACCAAACCCTCCATGATCGTAACCAAACCACCAACCGAAAAAGACAGGCTCCCTAACACGGCCCATATTGTTGCGCGATCGTCTAACGATAACCCTACAGCGTTGATGGGGCGCGGATCGTGACGCGACATCGCGTTGCTGGGCTCGACAATTGTCTTGGCAGTCTCGTTCGACGGTGGATTGAATTCGTCTTCCGCTTGACGTGGCTCGGGCTCTGCGCTCCTGTCCATAACATCGGTTGTCCCCCCAAGGGGCGTCGAGCATTCCGCGGCCGGAAGTTCCGCGCTCGATGGAAATGACATCTGGCCCGGAGAGTGCACGGCCAAACGCGCCAGCTCCGACACTTCGACATCGGGGTCACTCATTAGGCCGGTGAGCACGACTCGAGCCGCGGCAACTATTGTCAGGTCGTCCACGCCGAGGAGAACGGTCACGTCCTTCACGGCGCTAACTCGTAGATGAGCAGATGGGCTCGCTACGAGCGCTCTCAATGTCGTCGGGAGCAGAGACGTAGACGCGGCCCGAGCCACGATGGCGCTGTCATCGTTCACCAGTTGTTCGAGGGCTGCTTTCGCCGCCAGCATGGCAGCCACTTGCCCGCGGTCGCGAAGGTCCGCCAACTCCTCTACAGCACCTCGCCGGACCCGGGCCAAGGGACTGGCGATCGCCGCGCGCAGCTCGACGGGAAGCAGAATTGGCAATACGCCTCGCGGACTCAATCCGACGAGAACACGGCCCTGCACCTCGCTCGAGATCGTCGGCCGCT
>JANYDT010000041.1 GCA_025359845.1 Acidimicrobiia bacterium | reverse complement strand
CTCGGCCGGCCCCGTGCACGCCACCAGCCTCGAGGAGCGGCAGCGACGACACCATCCACACGGCGCGTTTAGCGTCGTAGGCCACCACAGGGTCGCTGACCCGGTCGTACGGGTTCGCCGGACTTTCGTGCTTGGTGATACCGGGGAGGCAGCCGTTCGTCCACGTGGCGCCGCTGTTGGTCGACGTGGAAAAACAGATATTCGAGGATCCGCCATCGTTGAACCGGCCGGTCTGGGCCGCCGTCACGATCGTCGACCCGAACCCCAACGAGTCGGGTTCGACCTGCGTAGCGTGTTGACTCGACACGTTCGTGTAAGGGTCCATGCCGATCGCCGTGTAAGCGACCGTCGCGGCCGCAGACGCTGCGGCTGCGGCAGGATCGGCGGTTGCCTCGTCGGCTGTCGCAATGCCCGAGCCGGAGGGACTCTGCCCGAAGGCGGCGACCGGGATGCGGACCGACATGGAGATCGCCAGCAACATGCCGGCAGCGATCGTCTTACGCACAGGGACACCTTTCGTCGAACACGTCGGCCAGGCGAATCCTGGGCGAGCCGCCGGATCTTACGGTAATTCGCCCGACGCTGCCCAGAGCCGAGGCGTGTGCCGAAGTGCCACGACATCGGGCCCGACGCGTGTCAACAAGGTCCCCCACGCCACCGCGAGATAGCCGTACGTTGTCAGTTTTGCACGCAGGGTAGGAACTGGATGCTTCTGTCCGGTGGGCTCGCTGTCGAATTCCCGTGGTCGTCCTGAGCGGTGATGTAGAACTCCACCGATCCATAGCCTTGGCCTCGCAGTTCTTTACCCTTGAGATTTCTCTCGAATCGACCATGCCTTTTGGACATAGTGGCCGATTTGAAACGTCGAGCGGACCCGGCGCGGGACCAGAGGAGGACCTTTTCTATTCCGGTTTGGTCCGTGACGCGCGCGGAGAGGGTGACGGAGGTGGAGAGGCAGTCGGAAATCACCAGAATGCGATTAGAAGTGGTGATGTCGGTAATCGTGGGCCCACGTCGATCAGCTTTCCGTGCCGCGCCCGCGGGCGATGCGATCACGAAAGTGACGAGCGTTGCAGCAAGCATTTTGCTTCTCACCGCGGCTCCGCCGCAGTCTTCTCCATTCGCCGCAGTATACGTAAGCTCGAAGACCTTGAAGATCCCTTGGGCGTGTTTAGCCGGATCAACTTCACAGCGGCAGCACGTACATCTCCACGCCCGACGGCTGAGTTTGGGAACGGACAAAGCGTTGCGTAGCCGACTTGAAATCTTCCGGCTTCGCGGTCGGGATGTGGGCGCGCGGCCGTTAATGTCTCCTCGGCGATCGCCGTGGCCTCCTCAGCCCGACCGATTGCCGGCAGCCCGGCAGTCAGGAGAACGAGACCGGCGATGCGGGCAAGCCCATGTTGGGTGGCCAGGGACGCGCCAATCTCCACAGTGAGGTCCAGACGACCGGTGTAGATGTGGGCCACGGCTTCCCAGAAACCGCACCAGCCGGGATCGAACGGCTCGTACCGAGGATTGCCGCCCAGGACTACTGCCGCGTGAGCGTAACCGACGGCGGCTTCGGGGCGCCCGGCGTAGCTGCAGAGGCTGGCGGCGACGAACAACCGGGGCAGCTGCGACAAGTCAGCTGTGGTAGCCGCATCGAGGAGCTCCTCGGCCCAGCCGACCGCCTCGAAGCGCGGCAAGACCCAGGCCAACGCAGCGGTGTGGGCCGCGATCGCGGCGGCCGTGTCGATGTCGCCTCGGTCTGCAGCCCAGCGGAACGCGGCTCGCAGATTGCCGAACTCGACGTCCGTCCAGTCGACAGCGACTCGCTGCCGCGGTCCGTCCCATTGGTCCCAATGAGCGATGGCCTGGTCGGCGAAGTACCGGGCGTGGCGATCCCGGACGTGGTGCGTCGCGGCCGACGCCACGAGGTGTCCCTCGGCGAACAAGCGAATTGTTTCGAGCAGCCTGTATCGGGTCTTGCCATTCACCCGCGAGGCAGTCACCAACGACTTACGCACCAATGAATCCAGAAGGTCAAGCACCGCGTAGGCGTCGAGAGAATCGCCTGCGCACACGTGGGTCGCGGCGGCGAGGTCGAATCCACCGGCGAACACCGAACAACAGTCCAACAAGGTGCGTTGATCGTTGCTGAGCAGGTCATAGGACCAACCCACGACGTGATGCAGGCTCTGATGGCGTTCCAAGCCTCGCCGAGGACCAGAAAGCAACCGGAAGCGATCACTCAAGCGGGTCAACACCTCGTTCGGGCTCATCGACACCATACGCGCCGCGGCCAACTCGATGGCCAGCGCGATCCCGTCCAGTCGCTGACAGATTTCCGTCACCGCCATGGCGTCACGTTCATCGTGCAGGTCGAATGCGGCCACGACGGCCTGGGCGCGTGCGACGAACAACTCGACTGCCGCAGACGCGGGACCCGCTTCGATGTCTAACGGAAGGACCGACCAAAGGCGCTCGGCGTCGACCCGTAGCCCCTCTCGGGATGTAGCGATCACCTTGACCTGGCTGCTCCGAACCAGAAGCGCCTCGACCACCCCGGCGGCGGCGTCGAGCACATGTTCGCAGTTGTCCAATACGATGAGGAGCCGACGCCCCGACAGCGATTCGACAACGCTGTCAGTTACCGTGAGATCGGCTCGCGGGATCACGCCGAATACGGCGGCGATGGCGTCGGGCACCGCGGACGGGTCACCGACTGGCGCCAGCTCGACGAGCCACACCCCGTCGGGGAAATCGTTGTTCAGCTGGGCCGCTACCTGTATTGCAAGCCGTGTCTTGCCGACCCCTCCCACACCCGTGAGCGTCAGCAACCGATGTGCTCGTACCTGTTCGCAAGTTCCTTCACTGCGACGGAACGACCGACGAAACTGGTCGCCGGTAGCGGCAGATTGCCCGGCACCGTTTGGAGGGTCGGCATCGTTGCGGTCGGCGTTGCCGGCGATGGGGGGTGTGTCATCTGTGCCGTCGTTGCCTCGGCGTGCGCGCTGATCTGGCGCTCCAACGCCAGAACCTGTGGGCCCGGTTGTAAGCCAACCTCAGCGAGCTTGGCACGGAGTCGCTGCAACGCGCGGAGCGCGTCGACTTGGCGACCGGATCGGTACAACGCCAGCATCAGCAGAGCCCACCGCCGCTCCCGAAAAGGCTCTTCGGAGACCATCGCTTCGAGCTCGCGACCCACTCGTAGTGGCGGCCGCACGCCAGCTCAACGTCGGCGTATTCCTCCAGCACACTGCTGCGTTCCTGAGCCAATCGGGTCGCCTCGACGTCGACGCTCAAACACATCTGGACATCCAAGAGCGGCGCACCCCGCCACAGGGCAAGAGCTTCCCGAAACGATGCTGATGCCGCCCCCAGAAAGCCGAGCTCCGCGTGACCTCTTGCCTCGGCGACAAGGGCGGCAAAGCGATCACCGTCAACGTCGGCCTCCACCACGGTGAGCCGATAGCCAGGCTCGACGAATTGCAGAGTGCATCCCGCGTCCGCCGCGTTGAGCAACTTTCGCAACCCGGCGATTCGCACCTGTGCGGCGCGACGCGCCCGGTCAACCGGGAGGTCAGTCCATAACTCGTCGATGAGGCGATCGGCATCGATGACACGTCCACGATTGAGAACGAGCAGTGCCAGAAGGGCACACGCCTTCCCACCCCGTGGGGTGACATCTACGTCATCGACCAATATCTGGAACGGCCCGAGAACGCGAAGACGAGACGCACTTCAGCGCCACCGTACACCCAGCCCGACCGTGACGCTCGAGAGCGCCACGTGAGCGCGCGTAAGTGGGACGTAAGCGACGATCGTCAAAGTGAGCCCGACGTCGCCTGCCCCAACCATCCACCCCGACACTGTCCGCCGACCTGGCGGGCGGCTCGAACGAGGCTCAATGACACCGAAAGGTCTTTCAACATGAAATATGCGCTGGAATACACACGCCAATTGGGCATTCGGCCAACAGACAACATCGAGGCCGGTCAGTCGGTCCTCAAGGCTTTCTTAGGCTGGACCGCGCCCGACACGCTCCAAATCAGCGAGTTCATCGTCCGTCTCGACGGCCGCGGCGGAGTAATCATTTGTACATCAGAGGATCCCGCCGTCGTCTACTCATTCGTAACCCAATACACCGCATGGTTCGACTGGAAAGTCCAACCCGTTTTGGACATCGCCGATGCCGCAGGCCCCTACGGTACCGGCCTGGCTTGGGCCCAGTCCGCCATCGTCTGAACGCACAATCCGGTACGACCCGTGACCTGAGCCCTTCGCGCCTCAGGCCAAGGACTACTGTGAGCCCGAGTAGTTCAGTCATCGACGGTCTCTGGGGCCATTTTCTCGCGGCTCGCGTCGGCCGTTGAGCGGTGCCGGCACCGAGTTCTGCGAAGGGTTCTTTGGGAGCCACCGTTTCTTTGTCGTCTTCTTCATCGTCGACGCGGACGGCCAGAACCACCAAAAAACGATGATGGCGGGCAAGGCGGCGAGACCCAGCGGTGAGCGAACACGGTTCAACACGAAGCCCGCTCGTGCACCATGACAACGGCGGCCGAGGATGTAGTTG
>JANYDT010000035.1 GCA_025359845.1 Acidimicrobiia bacterium | reverse complement strand
CGGCGGCGGGGGCCGGCCACAGTCACGCCCTCGGCCGGCTGGCAACCCACGGTGGCCCGGAGTTGCCCGCACGCGGCGTCGATCCCGGTGCCGCGATTGCGTCGCACCGTTGCGTTGATGCCGAGGGCCAGGAGCCGGTCGGCGAACGATCGCACCCCACGGTAGGGCGTGCCTTGGGCCAGGTAGCCGGGTGTGGGATTGAGTGGGATGAGGTTGACGTGAGCGCCGAGCGGACGGGCGTAGGCGGCCAGTTCATGGGCATCGCTGCCCCGGTCGTTGACGCCGTCGATGAGGGCCCATTCGAACGAGAGTCTGCGATGCTTTGCCGATACATACAACTCACACGCCGCCGCGATCGCGTCGAGTGGATAGGTGCGGTTGATCGGGACGAGTTCGTTGCGCAATTCGTCGTTGGCGGCATGCAGTGAAACGGCCAAGTTCACGGGTAGCGATTCGCTGGCCAAGCGTCTGATTCCGGGCACGACGCCCACAGTCGAGATCGTCAAATGCCGAGCCGATATGCCGATATCGCCCTGCATGCGTTCGACTGCGCGCCACACGTTGGCGTAGTTGGCCATCGGTTCGCCCATCCCCATGAACACCACGTTCGACAGCCGCCGTCCGGTTCGCGCGGCCTCGGCGCGGGCCCGAATGACCTGCTCGACGATCTCGCCGCTGGTGAGGTTTCGCTCGAACCCGGCCTGGCCCGTGGCACAAAAGCCACACGCCATGGCGCAGCCCGCTTGACTGGAGATGCACACCGTCGTCCGATCGGGATAATGCATGAGGACCGTCTCGATTTGCGCCCCGTCGTGCAGCTCCCACAACCACTTGATCGTGGTGTCGTGCTCGCTGCTCGAGCTGTGGGCGAGACGTAAAGACGAAGCGAACGCAGGCTCTCCTTCGAGCCTGGCCCGCAGGTCTTTCGGGAGGGCCGTGGCGCCCCACGGATCGACGGGTCGCTCGGTGTAGAGGCCCTGCCATACTTGTTTGGCCCGATAGGCGGGCCCGCCCCAGGTGGACATCAATTCGCTCAGTTCGGCGAGGGAGAGGTCGTAACGGGCCATTCTCCCTAGGCTACGGCCCCTACGCTTGTAGCCATGACGTTCCTGTCTGGTATCGCGCTCGCCTCGGCCATCCTGATCGCCCTCGCCGCCTTCACCCGCAAGAAGTAGGCGGCGCGGTTTTCCACCGCGGCAGCCCGCCGGTGAGCATCCAGGTTTCGCCGGGCGGGGCGCGTGTGGGTGTGGTATGAAGGCGGGGCAGGCGTTCCGAGGGGAGGGTGTGCGGAAGGGTTCGGTCATGTCGGGCAACGGCCACGGGGCAACACACCTACACCTACACCTACGCCTACGACTTGGCCGACCGGCCCGCGAGGTACGTTGGCGTCAAGCACCAAGGCCGGGGTGACGACGAGCTATGCCTTCGACGGGTTGGGCCGAATGACGACGGCCGGAGCGGCCGCCTTCACATATGACGGTCTCGACCGGGTGTATCAGCGGGTTGAGGGCGCGGTGACGAGCACGTTCGGTTACGCCGGCCAGGAGTCAGACCCGATCAGCGATGGCACGAATACCCACAGTCGGGCCGCCGGTCGGTTACTTGTGCAGCATGGCGAAGTCGATGGAGTCGGCATCGAACAGCGGCTCGATGATGGTCAGGTAGGGCGATGGCCGTCCGTGGTGAGCTGCAAACGGCCCTTCAAGCGGTTCTGAGGTCGGACAGGAACGTGTAGGCGTCGGCTTTCGTGCGCTTACCTGCCAGCCACGACGGGACCAGCTTGGCATCGACGTCAATGGCGACCCACGTCCACACGTCGCCGTAGCCGGGGGTGCCCTTGTACTGCCCGGGAACGTTCTCTGCTTCGCGTAGCAGAAGCTCCAGATCTCGTCGCACTCGATGACCTTGGAATCGAGGTTCGCGAGCGCTGCGTCCTGGTACTCGGCGCACGCTGCGCCCAGTTCGGCGAGCAGCTTCACGATGGTGTTCTTCGCTACGCCCGTCACGCGCACCGTAGCGCGGGTGCTCATGCCCTCGACCAGGCAGGAAACGACCTGCGCCCGACGCTCGATGCTGAGGATGTTGCTCAATGCTCCAGTGTACTGCATATTGCACCACAATCAAGGTCAATCGCCCGTCACTTCCTACTTTGCGCGGTACAGATGTAGCTTTGCTGGGTGATCCGCCCGGGTGTCGCGGTACACTGCTCTCATGACAAAGGGCCAGGTACTGCAAATTAGGGTGACGGACGCCGAGAAGCTGGGGTTCCAGGCTTCGGCCGATCTCGCTGGCATCCCGTTGTCGTCATGGGTTAGGGAGCGTCTCCGCCAGGCTGCTATCCGTGACCTAGAGACGACCGGCCAGAGCGCCCCCTTCGTCGAACTGCTGCCGCTGCGGACCAACATCTGATGGCCGAGTCGACGCCGAAAATCGAACTCGACGCACGCGGACTCGGTTCAATTCTGAAACAGTGGTTCGTAAAGGTACCGCTTGACCAGCGGGACTACGCTTGGGAAGACGAGAACGTAACTCAACTGTACGACGACTTCTCGCGAGCCATCTCCACCGGAGACGAGCATTTTCTCGGCAGTCTGGTAACGATCCCGAAGGGCAAAAACGCTCTGGAAATCGTGGACGGACAGCAGCGTCTCGCGACTACAGCGCTCTTACTCGCCGCAATACGAGGGCGCCTACGACGACTCGATGAGGACGCGCTAGTTGCATCCGTTACCAACTACCTCGCCGACATTGATCGCAAGACGCGCGAGGAAGTGCCCAAACTGCAACTCAACGTCGATGACAACGACCTCTTCGCGCTTCTGTTGAAGTCCGGCGAACCCGACCCCAACATCACATATAAGCGGGAATCACACAAATATTTGATCGCGGCTTACCGGTTGGCCTTAAAGCGAGTAGAGGCCATCGTTAATCCATATGCGGCGAAGGATCAGGGCGACGTACTGAATCAATGGATCGATTTCATCGAGCACGAGGCGGTAGCAGTGTTGATGCGGGTTCCGGATGACGCGAACGCCTTCCGAATGTTTGAGACCTTGAATGATCGCGGGCTTAAGGTTTCTCAGGCTGATCTCGTGAAGAACTACCTGTACAAGACCGCCAGAGACCGTAAGGACGAGGCACAGAGCAGATGGTCGCAAATGCGCTCAATCCTGGATTCGCTCGACAGTGACGACCTGCCGCTGATGCTCTTCCTCCGCCACGCGCTAATAATAATGGAAGGCCATATTCGCGATGTTGACGTCTTTGGCAAAGTCCAGGCGCTTGCCAAAACCCCGCAACTCGTCGTGACGTTAACCGCCAGACTCCACGAAATGGCGAATACGTACGTTGCTACATTCAACCCCGAGCACGAAATATGGAGCCACTTCCCAGTGTCCGCCCGGAGGGCGATCGAAGTGCTCAACCTCTTCCAGCTCAAACCCATGCGACCCCTAATAGTTGTAATAAGTCGTCAAATGAAGTCGAAGGAAGCGGTTGCATCACTCGAATTTCTCGTATCGCTTGGCGTAAGGCTCATTGTCGCCAGCACGACCCGCAGCGCTTCGGTCGAGCTTCCACTATCGGCTGCGGCCAAGGCCGTGTACGACGGCAGCATTACCGCGTACAAAGAACTCCGCGAAGCGCTAAACGGCATTACCCCTTCCGACGCCCGGTTTAAGGCGGCCTTTACGACGGCCCGGGTATCGAGTCCCAAGTTCGCGAGGTATTATCTACGGTCGCTTGAGTCGAATGCACAGGGCGCGCATGACCCGTGGTTTATCCCCGAGAGCGATCCGGAGAAGATCACACTGGAACATGTACTCCCCCGAGTTCCGGGCGGCGACTGGCCCACATTCGACGATGAGTCGGCGGCGGATTACGTAAATCGTCTCGGGAATATGGTGCTGCTAACGCGCAAGCAAAATTCGGACCTCAAGTCCGGCACCTTCGCCACGAAACGCCTAACGCTCGCAGCTTCTCCCTACGTGCTTACGGAGCAGGTCGGGCGTGAGGAGGAATGGACAGCGGAATCCATCGACCTCCGTCAACAGCAGATGGCCGAACGGGCTGTAGGCACCTGGCCGGTCAAGTAGCGCTATCCGCGACCGCGACGGCCAAAGTCCGGGACGTCCTCCGCTCAATCAGGGTTTCGGGGCGCTGTGGCGCACGGGTAAGGAAGGAGTCCGGAGGCGCTATTGAAAACCTGAGGATCTGTACAAGATACCGGTCACCCGCGAATTTTCGTAGACGACGCTCCGACCTGCAAATCGGCGGAACCGCGCTTCCGCCGACCCGACCGGCTCAGGCGGGGGCGATAGCCAAGGCGGGAGCGATGTCGGCGGCGTAGGCCCGGTTGATGTGGTCGACGGTGAATCCGAGCTTCGTGTAGAGCGCCACGGCACCGTCGTTGGTGGCATCGACGTACAGCATCCCGGTCGCTACGCCCCGCTCGGCGATTGACGCCAATCCGGCCACCGTGAGCGCCCGTCCGAGCCCCAAACCCTGAAAGTCGGGGTTGACGGCGATCACGTAGATCTCGCCCATGGCCGGATCGTGGGTACCCGCCGGATGAAGTTTCGTCCAGCAGAAGGCGGCGAGGCGGCCCTCTCGTTCGTGGAGCAGGAAGCCGGCCGGGTCGAACCAGGGCTCCTTCTCCCGGCGGGCCAACGTCGCCAGCGTCCATCCGCCTTGCTCGGGATGCCAGTCGAACGCCCGGTTGTTGACGTCGATCCAGGCCCCTTCGTCGTGGTCGACGACGAAGGCCCGGGTCGAAACGTCGGTGCGCTGGTCGAGTGGCAGGGTCACCCGCATTTGCAGGAGGTCGCGCCCCTTGTGCAGTCCGACGGCGGCGGCTAGGCGATCATGGGCGGCACTTGGATGCGACACCCAGAAATGGACATGCCCACCGCCCTCGGCGGCCAACACGTCGACCGCTCTTTGCAGAAGCGTCCGTCCGATCTCTTCGCTGTCGTAACGATGGTGCGGGTGGATGACCAGATCGATCGACCAGTTGTTGGCTGAGTCGGCCCGGCTCAGCTGGGCATACGCCACCGGATGGGCGTGGCCGCGTTCGTAGGCCACGAGCGCTGCGAATCCGGGGCGACCGCCATCGACGAGGTCGAGCCACGCATGGTCGGACAGCGCACGGTGACCATCGGCCGAGGCCGCGGTGGCGAGCAGAGCGTTGATGGCGCGCCGGTCCTCCTCGTCAACCTCGCGCTTCACTTCCAAATCCACGAGACCACCGTACCCCGAGGAGCAGCCGGTCAGATCCGGTGCGGTAGGGTCGCCGACCGTGCCCGGAAAGCCTCGATCGCCGAAAGGACAGGCCAAGCTACTGCTGACCCGGCTCATCGAGGAGTATCCCGAAGCACGGTGCGAACTCGCTCACGCCAACCCTTTCGAGCTTCTCGCGGCCACGATCCTTTCCGCCCAGTGCACCGACGTTCGGGTCAACATGGTTACGCCGGCGCTGTTCGCCCGTTACCCGACGCCGGCCGACTTGGCCGAAGCTGAGGTGTCCGAACTCGAAGACCTGATCCGCTCTACCGGGTTCTTCCACAACAAGGCCAAGAGTTTGTTGGGCATGGCGCAGGCGTTGGTCGAGCGCTTCGACAGCGTGGTGCCCGGGGCCATGGAAGACCTGGTGACGATCCCCGGGGTCGGGCGCAAGACGGCCAACGTGGTCCGGTCGGTGGCGCTCGGGTTGCCTGGCCTTCCTGTCGATACTCACGTGCTGCGGCTTTCAGCCCGTTTGGGCCTTACCGAGCAGGACGATCCGGTGAAGGTCGAGCATGAACTCAACGCCATGATCCCAGCCATGGAGCGGGGCACCTTCGGGCTCAGATTGATCTTGCACGGGCGCCGAATCTGCGCGGCACGTAAGCCCAACTGTTCGGCGTGCACCCTCGCCGACTTTTGCCCGAGCGCCGGAAAGTAGGGCACGCTCGCGGAAGTCTCGGGGCTTGGTCGGCGTGCGAGCGGCGGTTCGTGACGGTGGCCCGTCGCGGCTAGAGTGTACGAACATATGTCCGATCGGCTGATCGTCCGGGGCGCCCGCGAGCACAACTTACGCAACGTCAGTCTCGATCTGCCGCGCGACCGGCTCATAGTTTTCACTGGACTGTCGGGCAGCGGCAAGTCCTCGCTGGCGTTCGACACTATCTACGCCGAGGGTCAACGCCGCTACGTCGAGTCGTTGTCGGCCTACGCCCGCCAGTTCTTGGGCCAGATGGACAAGCCCGACGTCGACTTCATCGAGGGTCTCAGTCCGGCCATCTCGATCGACCAGAAATCGGCCTCCCGCAACCCCCGTTCCACGGTCGGCACGATTACCGAGGTCTACGATTATCTACGGCTCTTGTGGGCCCGCATTGGCGTGCCCCACTGCCCCAACGACCGTACGCCGGTGGTCCGCCAAACGCCCCAGCAAATAGTCGATCGGGTGCTCGAACTGCCCGACGGGACCCGCTTTCAGGTGCTCGCCCCGGTGGTGCGGGGGCGCAAGGGGGAGTACGCCGAGCTGCTGGCCGACTTGTCGCGCCAGGGCTTCGCCCGAGCCCGAATAGATGGCGAGATCCACGAACTCAACCAGCCCGTCGAACTCGGTCGCTACGAGAACCACTCGATATCGGTCATCGTCGATCGCCTGGTGAAGCGTGACGGATTGGAGCGCCGGCTCACCGATTCCCTCGAGACTGCGCTGAAGCTGGCCGAGGGTGTGGCCGAGGTCGAACTCGTCCCGTCAGCCGAAGAGGCGAAGGCGGGAGTGGAGGCGACGGTATTGACTTTCAGCCAGCATCTCGCCTGTCCGGTCTGCGGTACGAGTTTTGACGAGCTGGCCCCCCGCAATTTCTCGTTCAACTCACCGTATGGCGCCTGCGCCAATTGCGACGGGCTGGGCACGAAATTCGAGGTCGACCCCGAACTCGTGGTCCCTGATGTCGACCTCTCCATTTCCGGCGGCGCCATTCAGCCCTGGAGCGGCCACGCCGGCGAGTATTTCAACCGGGTGCTCGAATCGTTGGCTTCCGAGCACGGTTTCGCCCTCGACACGCCCTGGAAAGCTCTCACCAAGGCCGCGCAGAAGGTCATCCTGCATGGGCTGGGTAAGCAGGGCATCCACGTCGAATACCGCAACCGCTACGGCCGATCCCGCAGTTACAACACCACGTATGAGGGCGTGATCCCGTGGCTGAATCGCCGCCACGGCGAGGCCGAAAGCGAATGGACCCGTGAACAGCTCGAGGGCTACATGCGCGAGGTGCCATGCGCGGTCTGCAAGGGGGCTCGTCTCAAGCCGGCGTCGCTGGCCGTGACCGTCGGGGGTAAGAGCATCTTCGACGTTTGCGACCTCTCCATCTCGGAGTCGGCCCGGTTTCTCGCCGAGGTGCAGTTGTCCAAGCGCGATGCCATGATTGCCGACCGGGTCGTGCGCGAGATCAACGCCCGCATGCGGTTCTTGCTCGACGTGGGGCTCGACTACCTGTCCTTGAATCGGTCGGCCGGCACTCTCGCCGGCGGTGAGGCGCAGCGCATCCGACTCGCGTCACAAATTGGCAGCGGATTGGTCGGGGTGCTCTATGTGCTGGATGAACCGTCGATCGGACTCCATCAGCGCGACAACCATCGCCTCATCGAGACGATGATTCGCCTGCGCGATCTGGGCAACACCGTCATCGTGGTCGAACACGACGAAGACACGATCCGCATCGCCGATCACATCGTCGACATCGGACCGGGAGCCGGTGAACACGGCGGCGAGGTCATCGTGTCCGGCTCCTACGCCGACCTGCTGGCCAGCGAACGTTCGATAACCGGCGGCTACCTGAGCGGACGGCGGTTCATCCCCGTCCCGGCCATTCGTCGCACCCCCAAAGACCGCTGGCTCACCATCCGCTCCGCCCGCGAGCACAACTTGCGAGATATCGACGTCGAGTTTCCGCTCGGCTGTTTCGTGGCCGTGACCGGGGTCTCGGGGAGCGGCAAGTCCAGCCTGGTCAACGACATCTTGTTGACGTCGTTGATGCAGAAGATCTACAAGTCGAAGACGGTCCCGGGGCGCCATAAGACGATCGAAGGGGCGGAGCACCTCGACAAGGTGATCGCCATCGACCAGTCGCCCATCGGTCGCACCCCCAGGTCGAATCCCGCCACCTATACGGGCGTATTCGACCATATTCGCAAGCTGTTCGCGGCCACCAACGAGGCCAAGGTGCGGGGCTATCAGCCGGGTCGGTTCAGCTTCAATGTCAAGGGTGGGCGGTGCGAGGCGTGCTCGGGCGACGGCACCATCAAGATCGAGATGCACTTCTTGCCCGATGTCTATGTGCCGTGTGAGGTGTGCAAGGGGGCCCGATACAACCGCGACACCCTCGATATCACGTTCAAAGGCAAGAACATCGCCGAAGTGCTCGACTTACCTTGTGAAGAGGCCGCCGGGTTCTTCGAGAATCAGCCGTCGATCGCCCGCCACATGCAGACGCTCGTCGACGTCGGCCTTGGCTACATCCGGCTCGGCCAGCCGGCCACCACCCTTTCGGGAGGCGAGGCCCAGCGGGTCAAGCTCTCCTCCGAGCTGTCGAAGCGGTCGACCGGCAAGACGCTGTACGTACTCGACGAACCGACCACGGGGCTGCATTTCGAAGACATTCGCCGTCTCCTCATAGTGCTCAGCCGCCTCGTCGAGCAGGGCAACTCGGTCATCGTGATCGAGCACAACCTCGACGTGGTCAAGACCGCCGACTGGATCATCGATCTCGGGCCCGAAGGGGGTTCGGGGGGCGGACGGGTGGTGGTGGAGGGGCCGCCGGAGCTGGTGGCCAAGCATCCGACCAGCTACACGGGCCGGTTCTTGGCGCCGTTGTTGGAGCGGGGCCAGTACACACTCCAGGCGGAGTCGCCTCCGCCCAAGAAGCGGGTGGCGGCGCTCAAGGAGGTCGGGACGGCCGGCCTTTCCGCGCCCGATGACGCAGGGGCTCCGGTGAAGAAAGCCGCGCCGGGCAAGAAGGCTGCGCCGGGCAAGATGGCCGCGGCCAAGAAGGCCGAGCCGGGCAAGAAGGCCGCGGCCCAGCAGTCCGCGGCCCAGAAGCCCGCGGCCCAGCAGTCCGCGGCCTATAAGTCAGGGCCTCCGGTCAAGAAGGCCGACCGCGCACTGAAGGCGGCTCGGTGAAGAGGGCCGACCCACCCAAGCCCGCCGCATCGACAGCCGCCACGACGACCACGGCGAGAACCTCATAAGGCCTGTCGTCGCGAATGAGCTGTGCGACCCATGTAGAAGTTTCCGGTTGGCGCCGATTCTTTGGTCAGGAAAGCAACCCGCAAGCCATTGGATGGAGAGTTACGTGAACGAGTTCAACAAGCAAGAACGCACCAGCAGATCCGTCGTCATGCGCCGCGAGGCCCGGGAACGAGTGATGACGATCATCGTCGTGTTGGCCGCAGTGGCGTTGCCAGCGCTCGTGGCGTTGGCCTTTGGCGACCCCCTCCTGACCGGTTCAATGTGTGTAATCGGCCTGTTCGTGGCCATGGCCACCGTGTTGTTCAGCGCCGCCGCTGGCTCGCGCCACCAGACTGTCGCAATGGTCGCCAAGCTTTACCAGTCCGGCCTGTCGGGCCTCGCCGAGGGCTGACCTCGCCGAGGGCTGACCTCGAGATGGCTGACCTCGAGACGGCTGACCTCGAGACGGCGCGGCGGGAGGGCCGGCTCGTGGCACGCTGAGGGAGTGGTCCAACGTCCCTCCGCCGGCACGATCCCCGACCAACCGGGCTCGTATCAGTTCAAGGACGTTGACGGGCGGGTCATCTATGTAGGCAAGGCCAAGTCGCTGCGCCAGCGCCTCAACAGCTATTTCGGCGACCCCCACCTCCTGCACCCCAAAACCGCGGCCATGGTGACCATGGCCGTGACGGTGGAATGGATCATGGTGCGCACCGAGGTCGAGGCGCTCATGCTCGAGTACAGCCTGATCAAGGCGCACAAGCCGCGCTTCAACATCCGGCTGCGAGACGACAAGAGTTACCCGTTCCTGGCGGTGACGTTGGGCGATGAATATCCGAGGGCCATGGTGAAGCGGGGCACCAAGGACAAGGGCACCAAGTACTTCGGCCCGTACGGCAACGCCTACGCCATTCGGGAGACGCTCGATCTGTTGGTCAAGAGCTTCCCCATCCGAACGTGCAGCGACTCCAAGCTCTCGACCCACACCAAGTTGGGCCGGCCCTGCCTGCTGTTCCATATCGCCAAGTGCTCGGGCCCGTGCGTCGGCGAGGTCGACAAGACCACGTACGACCAATTGGTCCACGATCTCTGCGACTTTCTCGACGGCGAGACCGATCCGATGGTACGTCGGCTCGAGGCCCAGATGCGGGCGGCCAGCGACACGATGGAATACGAACGGGCGGCGCGGTTGCGCGACAGGTTGATCAGCGTGCGCAAGGCCATCGAGAAGCAACAGATGGTGGGGGAGCGCACCGATGACATCGACTTGATCGGTCTGGTCGAAGACGAGTTGGAGGCGGCCGTCCAAGTGTTCTTCGTGCGCAAGGGCCGGGTCACCGGCCGCAAAGGGTTCATCGTCGACAAGGTCGAAGATCTCACCCGTTCGCAACTGATGGGGCAGATCATCGAAGCGCTGTATTACGACGAGCCGGTGACCGGGACTCCCCGTGAGGTATTGGTGCCGGAGCTGCCGCCCGATCACCAGGTATACGAAGAGTTTCTCGGTACCCAACGGGCCTCGACCATGACGGGACCGGGGCGCCCTGCGCTGCGTGTCAACATCCGGGTCCCTCAGCGCGGCGACATGCGGGCCCTCCTCGAGACGGTGACCCGTAACGCCACCGAAGAGTTCACCCGCCATCGCATGCGCCGGGCCAGCGATCACAACTCGCGGGCGAAGGCGCTGCGAGAACTCCAGGACTGGCTCGATCTGCCTGAAGCCCCGCTGCGCATCGAGTGCTACGACAACTCCCACATCCAAGGCAGCGACTACGTGAGCTCGATGGTCGTCTTCGAGGACGGGTTGGCCAACAAACGCGAGTACCGCCGGTTCAAGGTCCGCGAAGGCCAGGGCAACGACGATTTCGCAGCCATGGAAGAAGTGCTGACGCGGCGGTTGACGGCCTACCTCGAGGAGCGCGAGAAGCCGTTGGAGGGGCGTGACAGCAAGTTTCGTTATCCCCCCAACCTGCTGGTGATCGATGGCGGAAAGGGCCAGCTGACGAGCGCGGTCAACGTGCTCGAAGCGTTGGGGCTCGACGACGAGATCAGCGTGTGCTCGCTGGCCAAGCAGTTCGAGGAAGTCTTCGTGCCCGGTCGGTCGGAGCCGATCCGGATCCCGCGTCAGTCGGAGGCTCTGTATCTCCTTCAGCGCCTGCGTGACGAGGCTCATCGGTTCGCCATCACGTTTCACCGCCAACTGCGTGACAAGCGAATGACCAAGAGCGCGCTCGATGACATTCCCGGGTTGGGCGAAGTCCGCAAGAAGCGACTCTCGAACGAACTGGGTGGGGTCAAGAACGTGAAGGCGGCGACTATCGAAGAGCTGCGGGCGCTGTCATGGTTGCCCGATGCGGTGGCCGACGAGGTCCACGGGCGGCTGCATGCGGCCGCCCCGGCCCGCTCCGCATCGTCGAGCAAGTTCGACCAACCAGTCCCCCAGAAGAGCGAGTAAGCCATGGTCAAGTCCGATCGCGACGAGCTGTGGGAGATCAACGCCAAGTGGTGGCAAGAAGGGTTCAGCGACGGCGCCGACCCCGAATACGAGGAACAGATCATCCCCATGGCCTTGGCCCGGTTGCGGGGCGCCAAGCGGGTGCTTGATGTGGGGACGGGCGAAGGGCAGTTGGCCCGACTGGCCGTCCAAGCCGGCGCCGAGCTAGTCGTGGGCATCGATCCGACGTGGGCCCAAGTCACGGTGGCGGCGCAGAAGGCGGGCGGACCGGCCTATATCCAGTCCGAGGCGGCGGCGCTGCCCTTCCCCGACGCCAGCTTTGACGCCGTGCTCGCCTGCCTCGTGTTCGAACACATCGAAGCCGTCGACGCCGCCATTGCCGAGGTCGCACGGGTGTTGGAGCCGGGCGGACGGTTCGTCTTCTTTCTCAACCATCCATTGCTGCAGACTCCGGGCAGCGGCTGGATCGACGATCACATCATCGACGAGCAGTACTGGCGCATTGGTCCGTACTTGACCGAGTCGAACGAGATCGAGGAAGTCGAGAAGAACGTGTTCATCCCGTTCGTGCATCGGCCGATGTCTCGGTATGTGAACGCAATGGCCGCCCACGGCCTGCTCGTGACCGAGATGGCCGAACCGACGCCACCGGCCGGGTTTCTGGCCAAGGCCGCCGAGTACCGCGACGCGTCCACCATCCCGAGGTTGCTCCTACTCCATGCCACCAAGTTCGCCGGCATCATGGGCGGTGGCCCCGCCCATGATGCCGTAGAGGGCCCGGCCGACGTGGTCGTCGGCGCCCCGGCCAATGCGGTCGTCGGCGGGCCGCGTGCGTGAACTGATCGTCATCGCGGGCCTGTCGGGGGCCGGTCGAACAACCGCGAGCAACGTGCTCGACGATCTCGGTTGGTGGGTCATCGACAACCTTCCGTTACCGATGTTGTCGGGCCTCGCCGCGGTCGACATCGATCGGGTCGCGTTGGTCATCGGACGCGACGCGGCCGAAGCCGATCCAGGCGAAGGACCGGCGGCGTCGCCCCTCGGTGAGGCGCTCGACGCGCTACGCGGGGCGGGCGTACATGTGCGGACGGTGTTTCTCGAGGCCAGCGATGAGGTGTTGATCCGCCGCTACGAAGGTACCCGCCGGCGCCATCCATTGGCCGAACATGAGGCCGTCGCCATCGGGATCGAGCGCGAGCGCGCCGTCCTTGCGCCCCTCAAAGAGCTGGCGGATAAGGTTATCGACACCACCGATCGTAACGTTCACGAACTGCGCGATGAGCTGCTCTCGCTGTTCGCCGCACCCGGAGACCGGGGGCTCGTGATCACGATTGAGAGCTTTGGGTTCAAGCACGGCGCCCCGAACGACGTCGATCTGCTCTTTGATGTCCGCTTCCTGCCCAACCCCCATTGGGACGCAGCCCTACGGCCGCTCACCGGGCTTGACGGACCCGTGCGCAGTTACGTTCTCGACTCCGATCCGGCGCGGACATTCCTGGCCAAACTCGACGACCTGCTCACGTTCCTCCTGCCCGGCTACGAGGCCGAGGGCAAGAGTTACCTGTCAATCGGGATCGGCTGCACCGGCGGCCAACACCGCTCGGTGGCCATTGCCGAGGCCCTCGCCCGATTGCTGACCGATCACGGCCATCCGCCCATCGTGCGCCACCTTCACTTGGAGCGGCGATGAGGGCCGAGGCGCGGTCGACTGGGCCGGATGGGGTCGCTGGGCCGAAGGTCGTCGCGCTCGGCGGAGGCTACGGCCTATCGACCACGTTGCGAGCGGTGCGCCACTACGCCGGCTCGATCACCGGGGTGGTCTCTGTCGCCGACGACGGCGGATCTTCGGGGCGGCTGCGCCGTACGTTCGGCATTCCCGCTCCCGGTGACTTGCGCCGGTGTCTCGTCGCGCTCGCCGCGCATGGCAACCCGTGGGCCGACGCTCTTGAGCATCGCTTCACGGCCGACGAACTGGCCGGCCATCCGCTCGGCAACATCCTAATTGCCGGTTTGGCCGAGACGACGGGCGATTTCGGCGCAGCCATCGACCTCCTGCTGGCGATGCTCGGGGCCACTGGGCGGGTCATTCCGGCCACGCGTGGGCTGGTCCACCTGAAGGCCACCTACCCCGGGGGCGAGGTCGAAGGCGAAGCCACCATCGGACGCACGGCCGGGCTCACGGGCGTATCGCTCGTGCCTTTTGACCCACCGGCGCATCCCGACGCGCTCGATGCGATCGCGCGAGCCGATCAGATCGTGTTCGGACCGGGGTCGTTGTTCACGAGTGTGTTGGCGGTTCTCGCGGTTCCCGAACTGCGCCAGGCCGTGGCCGCGGCGACGGGTCAACGGGTGTACGTGGCCAACCTGGCCGAGCAACATCCCGAAACGACGGGCTACGACGTGGCCGCCCATGTGCACGCGCTGCGGTCCCATGGTGTCGTGATCGACATCGTCCTCCACGATCCTCGGACGCTGGCGGTGGGGGACATGGAAATTGTCGCGGGCGATCTTGTCGCCGCCGACCTTGTCGATGACACGGGTCGGTTTCATGACCCCTTCAAGCTCGGCGTGGCCTTGCGCGGGTTAGTGCCCGTGGCAGACTAGCGAACGGACATTTCGGCCTCGAGCCGGGCACAACCAATCCGTCCATCACTCATCTGTCACCCCAATCGACACATCACGAGGAGTAATCGCGCCATGGCCATTAGGGTCGCCATCAACGGGTTCGGTCGTATCGGACGCAACTTTCTGCGGGCCGCCAAAAAGTGTGGCGCGCCGATCGACATCGTGGCCGTGAATGACCTCACGACGGTCAAGACGCTGGCCCACCTCCTCAAGTACGACTCGGTCCACGGCGTGCTCGGTCACGACGTCAAGTGTTCAAAGAGCGGCATCACCCTCGATGGCGACGAATTCTTGGTGTTGGCCGAGCGTGACCCGAAAAACCTGCCATGGCGCGATCTGGGCATCGACATCGTGGTCGAGTCGACAGGGTTCTTCACCGAGCGCGACAAGGCGGCCGCCCACGTTGAGGCTGGGGCCCGCCGAGTCGTTGTGAGCGCCCCCAGCACCGGGGCCGATGCCACGTTCGTGATGGGTGTGAACGAAGACACCTACGACCCCAAGACGCACATCGTGGTGTCGAACGCCAGTTGCACCACGAACTGCTTCGTACCCATGGTCAAGGTGCTCGACGATGCCTTCGGCATCGAGCGCGGCCTCATGACCACCGTTCACGCCTACACGGGCGATCAGTTGCTCGTCGACGGGCCCCACAGCGATCTGCGCCGAGCCCGGGCCGCGGCCGTCAACATCGTCCCGTCCTCGACCGGCGCGGCGCGCGCCACCGGCTTGGTGTTGGCGGCGATGAAGGGTCGCCTCGACGGTCAATCTCTGCGCGTGCCCCTCGCCGACGGGTCCATCACCGACTTCACCGGGCTGCTCAAGCGTGACGTCACCGCCGACGAAGTGAATGCGGCCTTCAGGGCGGCGGCCAAGCGGGGCCGGCTCTCGAAGGTGCTCACGTACTCCGATGAGCCGCTCGTGTCGTCCGACATCGTCGGTTCGCCGGCCAGCTGCACCTTCGACTCGGGGCTGACGCAGAGCATCGGCAACCTCGTGAAGATCTTCGGCTGGTACGACAACGAGTGGGGCTATTCCAACCGCCTCGTCGAACTCGTCGCCCATATCGGCAAAAAGACCCCGAAGAAGTAAGCGAGCACGTGGTAGCCCCTGTCCCCGTCCTGGAAGACCTGCCCGATCCGCGCGGTAAGCGGGTGCTCGTCCGGGCCGACTTCAACGTGCCGTTGAACGGTTCCGCGATCACCGACGAGCTGCGCATTCGAGCGGCCGTCCCGACCCTCACTTGGCTGTTGGAGCGGGGGGCTTCGGTGGTGACCTGTTCACATCTCGGACGGCCGAAGGGGCGGCCCGACTCCAAGTACTCGATGGATCCGGTGCGGGCCCGCTTGGCCGCGCTGGCGCCGGGCGTTGAGCTGCTGGAGAATCTGCGCTTCGACGCCGGCGAGGAGGGCAACGATCCGGCCTTCGTGCAACACCTCATTGCCGGCGTCGACCTGTATGTCGATGACGCGTTCGGGGCAGCCCACCGCGCCCACGCGTCGATTGTCGGTCCGCCCCAGTTCCTCCCGTCGGCCGCCGGTCGGCTCCTGGCGAAAGAGGTCGAGGTGCTGGGGAAGCTGCTCGATGCTCCTAGGCGGCCGTTTGTGGCCGTGCTCGGTGGCTCGAAGGTGAGCGACAAACTTGGTGTCATCGAGGCGCTGCTGGCTCGGTGCGACCGGCTGCTCATCGGCGGCGGCATGTGCTTCACCTTCTTGGCCGCGCTCGGCCATTCCATAGGGGGGTCGCTATTCGAGCCCGCCATGGTCGACACGTGCGCCCGGCTCTTGAAGCTGGCCGGCCCCAAAATCGTGCTGCCCTCCGACATCGCCGCACTCTCGCCCGACGGATCGTTCGGAGCGACGCAATCGGGTGAGGTTCGCCAAATGGGACGGCGACTGCCTGATGGCTGGATGGGCCTCGACATCGGCCCGGGGTCGGCGGCCGAATTCGGCGACGTGATCGCCGAGGCCCGCACCGTGTTCTGGAACGGACCGATGGGCGTTTTCGAAGACCCCCGGTTCGCCGCCGGGACCCGCCATGTGGCCCATGCGGTGGCCGAATGCCGAGGGTTCACTGTCGTCGGCGGGGGCGATTCCGCCGCCGCCCTGGCCCAATTCAAGCTCGACGACGAGGTCGACCACGTGTCGACCGGGGGCGGGGCTTCGCTCGAACTCATCGAGCTGGGCGATTTACCTGGCCTCATCGCCCTGCGGGGCGCGCCGAACTTCGCGGGTCGCGTAGGCGCCGCGCCTCACGCGTAGCCTCGTCCAAGTCACTCAGGAGAACCATGAACAGTGCCCGTCGTCCGCTCATCAGCGGCAACTGGAAAATGCACCATCACCACCTCGAGGCGTTGCATTGCGTCGAGAAGCTGGCCTTTCGGCTCTCCAAGGAAGATTACGCACGGGTCGACGTGTCGGTGCACCCGCCATTCACCGACATGCGCACCGTGCAGACGTTCATCCTGGCCGAAAAGAACGTCGGCCTCCTGCTCGGTGCGCAGCATTGTCACGCCGCCGACAAGGGCGCCTTCACCGGCGAGGTGAGCGTTTCGATGCTGGCCAAGCTCGATGTGCGCTATGTCATCGCCGGCCACTCCGAGCGCCGCCAGTTCTTCGGCGAGACCGATGCCGGAGTCAACGAGAAGACCAAAGCCATTCTGAAGGCCGCCATGACGCCGATCGTGTGCGTGGGCGAGACCTTGGAGGAGCGCGAGGCCGACCAAGCCGTGGCCCGGGTCTCGACCCAATTGGCGGCGGGGCTGGCCGGTCTGAAGGCTGACGCGGTTGGCTCGCTGGTCGTCGCGTATGAGCCGATCTGGGCCATCGGGACGGGCCGCACGGCCACTGCCGATGACGCCCAAGCCATGTGCTCTGCGATCCGGTCGATGGTCACGGCCGAGTTCGGACCGGAGGCCGGGCTGCGAGTGCGCATCCAGTACGGGGGATCGGCCAAGGCGGCGAACGCCTCTGAGTTGCTCAGCCAGTCCGATGTCGATGGCCTACTGGTGGGGGGCGCTTCCTTGGACGCCGACGAATTCGCCAAAATTGTGCAGGCCGCTCGGTTCTGAGGACTGGTATGATTTCCGAGCAAATGCTCAGGTTGTTTCGAATGAACGCAAATCACGTGATTTTCCTGGTACCTTTCGATGACCTTTTCGTTGTTGTTTCGTCTTTCTAGGAGTTCCTTGCCGTGCTGCTGACCGCACCGATGATCGTGCTCGACGTTTTCTCGGGTCTGTTGATGATCTTGCTGATTCTTCTGCACAGTGGCCGCGGAGGCGGTCTTTCCGACATGTTCGGCGGCGGCATCGGCGCGGCCACGTCGGGTTCGTCGGTGGTCGAACGCAACCTCGACCGTCTGACGGTGGCCACGGCCCTCGTTTTCTTCTACTCCACCGTGATCCTCGCGATCCGGCTCTCCTGACCTTATCGGCCGAAGTCATCGGCCCGACGCCACCCGACGTCGTCGCAAACAAGCAAACCACTCCACCGACGTATCCGATTGCGGCCTGGTCGCACACTGGCCTTCAGTCGCACCGGCGTCGTGTCGAAGCTACTACTGAGCCTCGTTGAAAGGAACCACTCCCCCATGAACACCCGATATCTGAAAGCCTTAGCGGGCGGAATGCTCGCGTTGGCGATCACCGTGCCGCCTGCAACCTCTGCCGTCAAAAAGAAGAAGGTGACCAGGGTAACCAAGGCGACGACGACGGTCGCTCCGGCCACCACAGCAATCCCAGCCACGACCGCCACCCCAGCCACGACTGCGGCCGCCACTGTGACAACGGCCGTCAAGGCCGTTGCGGCCGGCGGGACCGGCACCAAGTGCAACAAGGTGGGCGGCACGTTCATCGACAACTGGACCCTTTCGACCTCCGACGCCCAGCACATCGATCCAGGCATCACCACCGAGCTGATCGGCGCGCAAGTCATCAACGCGGTCTGGGACGGCTTGACCCGTGTCGATCCGGACACAGGCAACTTGCTGCCCGACGTGGCCGAGTCTTGGTCCTCCAATGCCGACTCGACAGTGTGGACGTTCAAGCTGAAGAAGGGCGTCAAGTTCTCCAACGGTGAAGACGTGCTCCCCAGCACGTTCAAGAAGACATGGGAGCGTAACGTTAGTCCCGCCTTGGGCTCGGAGTATGCCGACTTGGCCAACGTCATCAAGGGCTGGCAGGCGATCCAGGATGGCAAGGGCAAAGAACTTGCGATTGTGGCCGATGACGCGAATCTCACGCTTACCGTCAACCTGTCGAGCCCCTACGGCGGCCTCGCTCAGCGGGTGTCGCACACGCTGTTCTTCCCGCTCAGCAAAGACGGCCAGATCGCGGGAAAAGACTACGAGAAGGGCGTTATGATCGGCAACGGCGCGTTCAAGATGGACGGCCCCCGCCAACCTGATCTGCAGACAAAGCTTGTGCGCAATGACTCCTACTTCGGTGGGATCAACGGCCATCCGGCCTGCCTCGACACGCTCGTCTTCAAGGTGTCGAAGGACCCGATCTCGGCATACGCGGACTTCGAGGCCGGGAACTCCTCGAACGGCGTCATCCCCGGCGGCAAGTTCGCCGAAGCGACGAAGAAGTACGGCGATCGGGCCACCAAGGCCGTTCTTTCAGAGCAGTACCTGGGCATCAACTGGAAGGACTCGGTCGTCGGAGGATTCGGCGCGGCGAAGCTGCGCCAGGCCATCGGCGCGGCGATCGACCGTGCGGGCATCAACAGCATCGTGTACAACGGGAGCCGCAAGATCTCGACCGGGTTCACACCACCCGGAATCCCCGGATATAAGGCTGGCCTGACGCAGAACTTCCAGAAGGAAGGCGCCGACCCGGCGCTGGCCAAGAGGCTGATCAGCGAGTATGCCAAGCCGATCCCGAAGCTCACATACTGGTACCGGACTTCCTCTGTGGAAGCCACGATCGCCCAGCTCATCCAGGCGAACCTGAAGGATGTCGGCATCGATATCGACATCCAGGCCCAGAACCCGACCACCTACTTCACGGACGTACGCAATAAGAACCCTCAACTGTTCCGTTCGGGCTGGACGTGGGACTACTCCGGGTACGACAACGGAGCCAACCAACTCTTCCACACCACCGACGATGCGTCGAACAACCTGACAGACTTCGCGGTGGCACAGTACGACCAGCTCACCGAGAAGGGTCAGGCCGAATCGGACCCGGCGAAGCAGGCCGCTGATTATCAGCAAGCCGAAGCCATCATGCTCGACCAGGCCGTAGTGATCCCGCTCGTTTGGGGACGCTTCCAGACCGTGCTGTCGCCCAAGGTCGACCAATACCCGCAGAACGCCCTCGGTTTCGTAGACTTCGGCGGGGTCAGTCTCAAGTAGCAGCGTAAGGTCCCGAAGGGACGGCCGCGAGTGTGGCCGCCCCCTCGGTCCTGCCGTCATCTAGGTTCTCAGCCCATGGCCAGCTATCTCATCCGCCGCCTCGGTCTCGCTCTCCTCGTCGTGTGGGGCGCGGTGACGATCATGTTCGTCATGTTTTTCGTCATCCCCGGCAACACCATCGACATTCTCTCGGGCGAGAAGGTCGTGCGACCCGAGATCCGGCGTACCATCGAGAAGGAGTGGGGCCTCGACAAGTCCGTCACCGGTCAGTACGTCCACTATTGGAACCGCGTCCTGCACGGCGACCTCGGCAAGTCCTATTCCAATAACCGCTCGGTGAACGAGCTGTTCAAACAGCGGGCGGCCAACAGCGCCCGACTGGCCTTCTGGGGTCTCACCATCGAAATTGTCTTCGGCATCGGCATCGGGGTGATCGCCGCGGTGCGGAAATACTCGTTGCTCGATGTCGTGACGGGATTCGTGGCGGTGGCTCTCGCCGGCATACCGGTATTCGTGCTCGGCTTGCTGTTGCAATACGGCCTCGGCGTTCGCCCCGCCCAGTGGAATTGGCCCCGGTGGGCTCGGTTTCCCGTGCAGGGCATGGGCCCGAACCGGTGGTTCGTGGTGATCCCCTTGGGGCATCAATGGAAGTATCTGATCCTGCCCGCGATCGTGCTCGCCTGTGTGCAGACGGGGTTCATCACCCGCATCTCGCGCACCTCCATGCTCGAAGTTCTTAACGCCGACTACGTTCGCACGGCCCGGGCGAAGGGCCTGCGGTCGAGCACCGTGATCGTGAAGCATGCGCTGCGCAATGCCCTGCTCCCGACGCTGACCGTCATCGGGTTGGATGTGATCGGCCTGTTCGGCGTTGCGGTGCTCACCGAGACGGTCTTCAATTGGCCGGGCCTCGGCTCGACGATACGCGACTACGCGTTCGCCCAGGACGTCCCCGTGGTGCTCGGGCTGGCGTCCATCGTGGTGCTGTTCGGGGCGATGGCCAGCCTGCTCGTCGACGTGGGCTACAGCATTCTCGACCCGAGAGTGCGCCTAACGACTGAGAAAGTGGACTGATGGCGGCAACCGTGACCCCGGCCGCAGTCGGCGACGCTGGTCTCGGCGACCTCATCCCGTTTTGGACGGATGTCCGCCGGCGGTTCCTGCGCAACAAGCTCGCCGTAGGGTCGGTGGTCTACGTGGTTCTGCTCTCGTTGATCGCGATTTTGGCGCCGCTGATCACGTTCTACGGTCCGAAGAAGATCAACCCGGCCGCCAGCCTGGGCAAGCCGAGCAGGGCCCACTGGATGGGAACGGACCTACTGGGCCGAGACGTGTGGACCAGGCTCGCGTTCGGTGCCCGTATCTCGCTCAGCGTGGCTCTGGCCGTCGTCGTCGTATCCACCGTACTCTCGCTGCTGGTGGGTGCCCTGGCCGGCTACTTCGGCGGCTGGTGGGACACCATCACCATGCGGACCGCCGACGTGTTCTCCACTCTTCCTTACATCGTGGTGGTCCTTTTCTTCATCTCCGTCTTCGGCCGCAAGGTTTGGGTGATCGTGCTCGCCATCGTGGCGCTGGGTTGGATGGGATCGGCGCGCCTGTTCCGAGCCGGTGTGCTTCAGGTGAAGTCGCAGGAGTACATCGAGGCGGCTCGGGCGAGCGGCTGCTCCACCCTGCGCATCCTCACGCGCCACGTGCTGCCGAACGCCATCCAGCCCATCATCGTCAGCGTCGCCTTCGGGATCGGCTCCGCCATTCTGCTCGAGTCGGTGTTCGGCTTCCTTGGAGTGGGCATCGCCGAGCCCACGCCGGCCTGGGGGCTCATGGTCGGTGATGCCCGGGACCACCTCTTCGACGCTCCTCATCTCTTCTTCTTCCCGGCGGGCGCCTTGGTGTTGACCGTGCTCGCCTTCACGTTCATCGGTGATGGTCTGCGCGACGCGCTGGATCCCAAACTGCGTGGGGCCAAGTGACCGATCGCACCGACAAACCGACGTCGAGCGAGCCGCTGCTCTCGGTGCGCGACCTGAGGACGTATTTTCACACCGACGCCGGCGTCGTGAAGGCGGTCGACGGGGTGAGCTTCGACGTGGGCCCAGGAGAAGTGTTCGGGATCGTGGGCGAGTCGGGCTCGGGCAAGTCGATCACGGCAATGTCGATCCTCGGGCTGATCCCAAGGCCGCCCGGCAAGATCGAGTCCGGGCAGATCCTCTGGAAAGGCCAGGACCTGCTGGCGTGTACCGAAGGACAGATGCGAAGGATCCGCGGCGGCGAGATCTCGATGACTTTCCAGGATCCCCTCTCGGCGCTTAACCCGGTCTACACGGTTGGCTATCAGATCCAGGAGATGGTTCTCGTCCACCAGGAAGGGTCACGTCGCAGCGCCTGGAACCGTGCCGTCGAAATGCTGGGCCAGGTGGGCATTCCCCGACCGGCGGAGCGGGCCCTCGACTACCCGCACCAGTTCTCGGGGGGCATGCGCCAGCGGGCGATGATCGCTATGGCGCTCTCATGTACACCCCAGCTCATCATCTGTGACGAGCCGACCACGGCTCTCGATGTCACTATCCAGGCCCAGGTGCTCGAGGTGATCGAGAAGACGGCCGCGGATCTGGGGGCGGCGGTCATACTGATCACCCACGATCTCGGCGTCGTCGCCGGCATGACCGACCGGGTCGCCGTCATGTACGGGGGCCAGATCGTCGAGCAGGGTGAGGTCGATGAGCTGTTTTACCGACCCCGAATGCCCTACACCTGGGGGCTCCTGGGCTCGATCCCCCGCCTGGACCGACCCGCCCACGAACGCCTTAAGCCGATCGTGGGGGCGCCTCCTTCGATGCTGCGACCGCCGGCGGGCTGTCGCTTCCACCCCCGCTGCGCCTTCGCCTGCTTGGAGGCCTGCACGAGCGTTGGGCCCGAACTGATGGCCGTAAATGCCGATGCTGGTCACCTGGCGCGGTGTCATCGGATTGTAGAAGTGGGCTGGGAACGGGTGTTCCTCGAGCAGCAAGAGGAGAGGCTGCAGTCATGAGCGCCGAGCTCGCCGCGGTTGCGCCCCTTCTGGAGGTCCGCAACCTGACGAAGCACTTTCCGATTACCAAGGGGGCCCTGCTACGGCGTCGGGTCGGCACGGTGAAAGCGGTCGACGGCGTGAGCTACACAGTCCGGCCGGGAGAAACGTTCGGGCTGGTCGGAGAGTCGGGCTGCGGTAAGTCGACGACGGCCCGTCTCGTGTTGAAGCTGATGGCCTCGACGGCCGGCCAGGTCATCTTCGACGGGGTCGACATCACCCACATCAAGCCCAACAACAAGGCACTGCGCCGTGACCTCCAGATCGTCTTCCAGGATCCGTACGCATCGCTCGATCCCCGCATGACGGTCCGCCAGATCGTGGCCGAGCCGATGATCGTGCAGGGGACGGCTCCGAAGGACGCCTATGGGCAGGTCGACGACCTGCTCGTCAGGTGCGGCCTGGCCCGTGAGCACGCCGCTCGGTATCCGCACGAATTCTCCGGCGGACAGCGCCAGCGGGTGGGCGTGGCCCGCGCCCTGGGTACCCGACCGAAGCTCATCTTCCTCGACGAGCCGGTCTCGGCCCTCGACGTATCCATCCAGGCCCAGGTCATGAACCTCCTGGAGGATCTGCAGGACGAGTTCGGCCTGACGTACGTGTTCATCGCCCACGACCTCTCGGTCGTGAGCCACATCAGCGACCGGATCGCCGTGATGTACCTCGGTAAGATCGTCGAGACCGGCAGCCGGTCCGAGGTGTTCGAACGCCCCGAGCACCCGTACACGAAGGCGCTGTTATCGGCCGTGCCGGTGCCGGATCCGAGGCTGGAACGGGCCCGCAAGAAGACCCGTATCGTGTTGCGGGGCGACGTTCCCTCGCCGGCCGATCCGCCGTCAGGCTGCCGCTTTCGGACCCGCTGCGCGATGGCGACCGATCTTTGCGCCAGCGACGAACCGTTGCTCACAGACCAGGGCGGCGGTCACTTGGTGGCCTGCCACTACCCGGGCATCGAGTGGCCGGCGGCATCGTCCTCGCCCTTGGAATCGACCTCAGCCGTGGCTTAGGGATCGGTGGCTGGAGTCTTCACCAGGTGCTGGGTTTGTGCCCGAACGCGCACCGAGCCGGCAGCAATCGCTACCGGCTCGGCCAGCCAAGGGGAACCACATAGATATGTTGCACCCCGCAAGTAACACGACCATCTTCCGCAGGTTGCGGTTGTGTAACAAAAACCCCGATTAGGGCGATTGCAGCCGGTATCCGAGGCCTCGTACAGTCAGCAGGTGAACCGGGTTTTCGGGCTCATCTTCGATCTTGACCCGTAGGCGGCGCATGTGCGCATCGACGAGGCGTGAGTCGCCCAGCCAGTCGTAGCCCCATACGCGTTCCAGCAGCTGGTCGCGAGACAGCACCTGGTTGGGGTGATTGGCAAACTCGACCATCAATAGGTACTCGGTCTTGGTGAGCGACAAAATGACACCCTTCTTGAGCACCACGGTGTCGGCCTCGCGCACCTCGATGTCGCCGAACACCTTGCCCTTCGGGCGGCCTTCCGGCCCGGCGTCGCTACCCGACGTCGCGTCCGGGCTCTCATGCAGGGCCACGCGCCGCAAGTGGGCCCGGATTCGAGCGGCGAGCGCTTTGGGCACGACCGGCTTGGTGACATAGTCATCGGCCCCCGCTTCAAGGCCCACCACCAGATCGTGGGTATCGGTTTGCGCGGTCACGATGATGATCGGCACGATGCTCTTGGCCCGAAGCGCCCGGCACACGTCGAAGCCCGTCATGTCGGGCAGCCGCAGGTCGACGAGCACAAGATCGATCGACTGTTTGGCGAACTCTTCCAGTCCGGTGCGACCGTTAGGGGCCTCGACGACGCGATAGCCCTCATCCTCCAGCGCCAGGCGCAACGCCGCGCTGACCTGGAAGTCGTCTTCGATCAAAAGCAGGTCGTTCACGTTTCTCCCTCGGGATCGGCGCCGATGCGCAGTGGGTGGGCGGCCAGTGAGGTGCAGAGTGCGTGCCTGTCAATGGTGGTGCAACGGTGCACCGACCAATCAGGTTAGGCCATGAGCACGGCCACCAGGGTGATATGAGGCAGGCTTGAGGGCGTGGCCAAGACCCGACGAAGACGCCGGCATCGTCTCGGTCTGCGCGCTCGCTCGACAGTTGCGTCGGCCCTCGGAGCGCTGCTGGTGACGTCACTGCTGTCGGTCGTGGCCTATGCGATAGTTCGCAGTGCGTTGCTCGAACAGCGCGACAGCGGGGCGCTCCAACGGGCGTTCGCCAACGCCACCGTCATGCGCGGCGTGTTGACACGCAAGGAAGCGGTTTCGGCTTCGCTACAGGTTCTGCCCCGAGAGCGCGGTTCCCCCGTGTATCTCGTCGTCGGCGACCGCGTGTTCACCCCCGGCGTCGTCGAGCCGCCGTACCAGTCGCTCCCGCAACCGTTGCGTATTGCGGTACGGCGCGCCGGCACCGGCCGGCAACGCTACGAGGGTCAAGGGCAGAGCCTCATAGCCGTCGCCGTGTCGCTGGGCACGCAGCGCGCCACCTATATCGAGGTGTCGCCGAACCAGACTTTGGAACGCAACCTCCGTACCATTCGGGTGGCGCTAGTGATCGGATCGGCGATCGCCGCCCTGGGTGGGGCGGCGCTGGGGGCATCGACCAGCCGGCGGGTGCTGCAACCCCTTACGCGGGTGTCCGGGGCATCGGAAGAGCTAGCTCGCGGTGGTCTCGGGACGCGGCTCCCGGTCGAGGACGACACCGATTTGGCCCGCCTGGTCGACTCGTTCAATCGGATGGCCGACGCGCTGCAGGCCCGCATTCAACGCGAGGCCCGGTTCGCGTCCGACGTGAGCCACGAACTGCGGACCCCGCTCATGGCCCTTACGGCCTCGTCGGAAGTGTTGGCCGGGCGGCGAGACGAGCTGCCCGAACGAAGCCAGAAGGCCCTCGACATCCTGCTCAGTCAGTTGCGGCGGTTTGATCGGATGGTCCTCGATCTGCTCGAAATAAGCCGGCTCGACGCCGGGGTCAGCGACGTGCACCTCGAACCCATCCCGGTCAAACGGTTCTTGGAGCGGGTCACGAAGGCCGCCGGCTACGGGGAAGTGCCGGTGTCCGTGGCCTCGTCGCTGGTGACGCTGGTGGTCGACCGGCGCCGCCTTGAACGGATGGTGGTGAACCTGCTCGACAACGCCAAGGTCCACGGCGGGGGGGCGACCGGCCTCAGCGCGTCATCGCTCGGATCGAGCATCGAGATCGTGGTCGACGACGGCGGTCCTGGCGTACCCGAGGGCGAGCGGGAGCGGATTTTCGAACGCTTCGCGCGCGGCACCGGCGCCCGGTTTACTCAGGGCAGCGGCCTCGGATTGGCGATCGTGGCCGAACACGCTCGGGCGCTCGGGGGTAAGCTTCGAGTCGAAGACCGCCCCGGTGGCGTCGGGGCCCGTTTCGTGCTCACATTGCCGCGACGGGAGAACGTATGAGGGCGCAATGGTCATGGTTGCGCACCCCCGTCGTGGCGCTGTTCAGCGTGCTGGCGATGGTGCTCGCCGCGTGCGGTGTGCCGGTCGACGACAAGTTCAGAGAGGCCCGGCCGCCCAAGGAATTCGCCCGTCCGCCCATCACGGCGACGACGACCATCGTGACCACCACCGTTGCGCTGGCCTCCACCGAGGCGTCGGTAGCGACCAGTGTGATCGCGATGGTTCAAGTGCCGTTGTACTTCGTGCGCGTCGGTGAAGGGCGTTTGGTTGCACTGGATCGGCCCTTCCCTGACTCGATCGCCGTGCAGGGCGTACTCAACTCGCTGCTCGCCGGCCCGTCTAATGGTGATCCTACCCTCCGGACCGTGGCCGACTTCAGCACGGTGGCAAGCGTCCAACCGGCTAGCAAAGGAGTGGCGACCGTGGCGCTCACCGATGCGTTCACGGCCCTGCCCTCCACCGAACAGCGACTGGCCATCGGTCAACTTGTGCTGACGCTGACCGGTTTGCGGGGCGTGGGTCAGGTCAAGTTCATGCAGAATGGATTCGTGGTGGGGGTCCCTCTTCCTGACGGTCAATCGGGAGTAACGGTGGCACGCGAAGACGTGTCGGCCATGCTGGAGTCTTCGGCCAACTTTGGGGCTGGAGCCTCCGGTTCGGCCACGACCGACGTGACGGCTGTCCAGACAACGGAGGCATCGGGCTCGACGACGACGTCGAAGCCGGCCGTCGTCACGACCCGGCCGAAACGACGCACGAGGCGAGCGACGCACTGAGGTGGCCCCCGTTCGGCGATCTGAGGCATGCTGAACAAGCCACTCGTTCGGTGGCGTTCAGAGAGGAACGAGATGCAAGCTTCGAGTCGGGTTTTTCTGAGCGTGGGCGCCATGGCCGTCCTTACGGGGGTCTTCGGGTTGCCGGCCCGGGCGGCCAAGTCGGCACCGGCTTCCTCGACGGCGGCACCGTCGGGCTCATCGGCCGTGAAGGTGGGCGGAAAGATCGTGGTCGGGGTCGACCTCGATCCGGCGGAACTCGATCCCGCCGGCAACATGCTCAGCTTCACGGCCGTCAGCGTGTCGAACGCCATTTACGATCCGCTGTTCGTCGTGCCGTTCGGGGGCAAGCCCATCCCGACTCTGGCGGAGTCGATCACCGAGGCGCCGGACCGGCTGTCGTGGACGCTCAAGGTCCGTGCGGGCGTCACGTTCCAAGACGGCACCAAGCTCGACGCGGCGGCCGTAGTTGTCAATTTGCAGCGCCAAAAGGCATCGCAACTGAATGGCAACGCAATGACCCCGATCAAAGACATCGCCGCCTCCGGTCCTATGACGGTCAAACTCACGCTCGAAAAGCCCGACGTCGCCATCCCTTATTTGCTGAGTCGAGGCGGTCAGATCGGCGTGATGGTCTCACCCGCGATCGTGACCAACAAGGCCGACTTCAAGCGCAACCCCGCCGGCGCCGGAACGGGTCCTTACCTGCTTAAGGAGTGGGTGCCCGGCGACCATCTCACGGTGGTACGCAATCCGAAATATTGGGGCACGCCCAAGCCCCGACTCGATGAAATCACTTTCAAAGTAATACCCGATGAAACGGCTCGGTTGGCGGCGTTGCGGGCCGGCGACATCCAATCGATGACCTCGGCCTTGCCGGAGACCGCAATCGACGCGAAAGCGGCGGGGCTGGCGGTCGTGGTTCCCCCGTTCGCGGGCTACGGAACGGTGTTGCTCAACAACGCGGTTGCGCCGTTCAACGACGTTCGCTTGCGTCAGGCCGCGGCGTTGGCCGTGGATGGGGATGTGCTAGCGGCGTTCTTGAAGGACCCCAATTACGCCAAACGCGGGTTCGGACTGTGGCCAACCGATAGCCCGTGGTACGTCGCTCCCGAGAAACCATTCACGTTCGACCTGGCCGCGGCGAAGGCGTTGGTGGCGGCGTACGTGAAAGAGAAAGGTCCGGCCAAATTCACCTATTTGAGCGGAAACTCCAGCCAGACGGCCACCGACACGGCCAAATTGTTGGTCAAGTTCTGGAAGGCCGCCGGCTTCGACGTCGATCTGCAGTCGGTGCCCGATGGCAACCAGATCGTGCTGGCGGTCGTGTTCGGCGGGTACACCGCGGCCGGGTTCGTGACCGGATTGGCGGCCGACCCAGACCCCACCTCCTTCCCTGTTCTGTATTCCACGTCAACGTTCAACTTCGAGAAATACAAGAACCCCGAGATGGATGCGGCGCTCGACGAAGGGCGCTCCAGCTCCGACCTCGCGGTCCGTAGAGCGGCCTACGCGAAGGTGCAGCAGATCTTTCGACGCGACGTGCCGTTCCTCGTCGGCTCCCCGGCCACGATCCGAGTGATCTCGAACCCGAAGCTGTGCGGAATCGAGCCCTCGGGTTTCTTCCCGGCCAAGACGGCGGGTTACTCCTGCTGAGGGCTTGGCCCGCGGCCGGTGTCCCGCCAGCCAGTGACCCCGTGATGACCCAGTGACCCCGTGATGACCCAGTGAGGTCTCGATTGGTGCGGCGGGCGGGTTCACTGGTGGTCGTGCTGTTTCTGGTGAGCATGGGGAGCTTCCTGCTGACCAGTCTTCTGCCCGGTGATCCCGCGGTCGCCATTCTCGGGCCGGCGGCCACACCCCAGTCGCTCGCCGTGGTCCGCCATTCGCTGGCCCTCGACCGGCCCATCCCGACGCAATACGCCACGTGGATCGGCCGGGCTGCGACGGGCAACCTCGGGCGGTCGTATCAACTCGAAGAACAGGTCACGACCGTGCTGGCCCGAACCTTGGTGGTCACCGTCGAACTCGTCATTCTGGCCGAGCTGCTGGCGTTGTTGATTGGCGTGCCCGTTGGGGTGTGGGCCGCGCAGCGGGCCAATCAACGCTTTGACAAGATCGCCTCGGCGGTCAGCTTTGGCGCGTTGGCTCTTCCGCAGTTCGCGTTGGCCATCGCCCTCGTTTTGGTGTTCGGCGTGCGGTTGCATTGGTTTCCGACGATCGGGTTCGTCCATATTTCCGACGGCCTCGGCGCGAACCTTCGGTCGATGGTGCTGCCTACCCTCACGCTGGCTATTCCGTTGGCCGCGTTCTACACGAGAGTGGTGCGCACCGACATGGTCGTCACGTTGCGCCAACCCCACATCGAGTTGGCCCGGGCGATGGGTTATCCGACTCGCCGAATTCTCGTGCGTCACGCCTTGCGTCAGTCTTCGTTGACGCTCATCACGGTCGCCGGGCTGCAAATCGGCGCGCTGCTCGGCGGTTCACTGATCGTCGAGAGCATCTTCGCGTTGCCGGGGATGGGTCGGCTGATGATCCAGCGGATCGGGGCGCGCGACTACACGGTCGTGCAGGGCGGAGTGCTCGTGATCGCCACGACGTACGTGCTGGCCAACTTCGGCGCCGACCTACTCCATTCCGTCCTCGACCCGCGGCTGCGCCACGATCCGGTCAGCCGGTGAAGGCACCCGTCGTGGTGAGCGCGGGGCCGAAGCGGTGGTCGGGGTTAGGCGCGTCGTTCTGGCTCGCCGCGGGGTGGCTGTCGTTGCTGGTGTTCGCGGCCATGACGGCGTCGTGGCTGCCTCTCGATCCGAACGGATTCGATCCGAGGAACGGGCTCCTGGCGCCGACCTTTCGCCATCCCTTCGGCACCACCAAGGTAGGGGAAGACATCTTCGCCATAGCCGTGCACGGCAGTCGGGTGGCGCTGATCGTGGGCCTCTGCTCCGCATTGGTGGCCCTGTTGGTCGGGGCCCCGCTCGGCCTGATCGCCGGCTACTTCCGCGGGCGAGTCGACACGGTTATCACGACGTTGCTCGATGCGGTGGTGGCGTTTCCCACGTTCGTACTGGCCTCGGCGCTCGTGTTGTTCGTCGGTCAAAGCGTATTGACGGTCGTCCTTGTCGTGGGAGTCGTCACGGCGCCCCTGATGGCCCGCGTAACGCGCACCGCGACCCGGACTGTCGTCGACCGCGATTTCGTGTTGGCCTCTCGGATGGCAGGGGCACGACACGCCCGCGTGATGTGGCAGGAACTGCGACCTAACATCGTGGTACCCGTTTTGACCTACGCGATCCTGATTTCCGGAGTGGCCATCTTGGCCGAGGGGGCGCTGTCGTTCGTGGGGCTCGGCGCGCCGTCCGACAAGGCCAGCTGGGGCCGGCTCATCGCGGGCGGACGGGAGGAGCTGCAACGGGCGTGGTGGTGGTCGATGTGTCCGTCGGCGCTGTTCTTCTTGACGATCCTCTCGGTCAACCTCATCAACGATCGACTCCAGGCCCGGTGGCTCCTCGGCCGTCCGCTCCCGAAATCGAAGGCGCAGGCGCCACGGGGGGTCGCCGTCTCCGCCCGCGTGTCGGCGCCTGCGGTGGTTTCCCCCGAAGTGCCCCATGCGCGGCCTCCGAGCGACTCCGGCCCGGGGGGCGACTCCACGGGCGTGGGGCTGGGCGCAATGGCGCACGTCGCGGCGGCCCGTGCCATGCTCCCCGTCGGCCGTCGTTCACCCGACTCCGGCCCCGGCGCGATGCCCTTCCCGCCAGGGCCGCGGCTACGCATCGAGGCTTTGACGGTAACGTTGACGACACCCGTCGGACCCGTCCGGATTCTCGACGGCATCGACTTGTCGATCGAACCGGGACGGGTGCTGGCCCTGGTGGGGGAGTCGGGGGCGGGCAAGACCATGCTGGCGCGGACGATCCTGGGGATGCTCCCCGACGGGACCGAGGTGGGCGGGCGGGTGCTGCTCGACGGGACCGATTTGGCCGCGCTCGACCCGCAGGGGCGGCGACGGAAACGGGGTCGGGAGATGGCGGTGGTGTTGCAAGACCCTCAGACGGCGCTCGACCCGGTCATGGCCGTTGGATGGCAGATCGCCGAGCCAGCTCGCGTGCACCTCGGGTTGGCGCGGGCGTTGGCGCGAGAGCATGCACTCGCCCTCATGGCGTCAGTGGGAATTGCCGAGCCGGAGCGCCGGTTTCGGCAGTATCCACATCAGTTGTCGGGGGGCTTGCGCCAGCGGGTGGCGATTGCGTTGGCGCTGTCGTGTGGGCCGCAGCTTCTGATTGCCGATGAGCCCACATCGGCGCTCGACGTGACGGTGCAGGCGCAGATATTGGCGCTGCTCGATCGCTTGCGGCGGGATCGCCATATGGCTGTGCTGCTCATCACCCACGATTTGGCCATGGCGGCCAGCTTCGCCGACGAGATCGCCGTCATGTACTCGGGCCGGATTGTCGAGCGGGCCGCGGCCAACGACCTGTTCGCCCGTCCGAAGATGCGCTACACCCAGGCGCTGTTGGCCTCGGCGCCCTCGCTCGCAGCGGGGTCGCACCAGCGGCTTCTAGCCATTCCGGGCCAACCACCCAACCCATACTTTCGCCCCTCGGGCTGCGCGTTCGCTCCTCGCTGCGGGTTTGCCACGGCCCAATGCATCGAGTCGGCGCCGCCGCTGGTCGTCGACCCTTGCCGGGCCGGCCCTTCCTCGGCGGATACTGGTGGCGGCGGCCGGTTGGTAGCTTGTTGGCACCCGGCGGGGGCTATCGATTCGTGAGCGGGTTCACCCACCCCACGCCCGCGAATCGAGCAAAATCGGTGTAGGCGGATGATCATGCCGATGTTGCTCTCGGTGTAGGTACGGTTGACCGATCACAAAACAAATCGCCATTCTGTTGCCGGACGACGATCTGGCGAGGCTGGATGGCCTGATCCCCTGGCTCTATGTGTCGCGCGCCGAAGCCGACAGGGCGGCCGTGCACGAGCTCATCGTGAGACAAAGAGAGGTTGAGCACGAAGCCGGATACACGAAACTTCCCCAGGACGACGAAGAACTCGCACCGCTCCTGGCCCTGCAGAAGGCCGGGTTCAGCGCGGTGGGCTGATGACAATCCGTGGTGAAAGATGCTGTTTCGATGCCGTATCGCGGCGAAGTCTGGTGGGCGAACGGGCCCGATGGAAAGGTACGACCCGTGGTGCCCATAACCAGCCGATTTCGAAAGATTCCAAGCGAAGTCGCTTTGGGCCCGAGTGATGGCTTGCCGCGCGAATGTGCGGCCAACTGTTCTGGACTTGTTCTGCTGACGCTCCACGACTTCCAACGGCTCCGCGATCGGCTGTCGCCTGAACGGATGATCGAACTGTGCGAGGCGGTTGCTTCGTCATGGGTTGATGAGAGCGATGTGGAACTCGTGGCGCCCCAGAGCGCGCTACAATGATCGTTTCCTCGTCGAAGTGGCGAAATAGGCAGACGCACCAGCTTGAGGGGCTGGCGCCCGAAAGGGCGTGGGGGTTCAAGTCCCCCCTTCGACACGAGTGTTTCCGCTGGTCACAGCGTTGCGGGAGACCCCAAAGGTGTCGCCGTGCAAGCAAATTGCAAGCAAACGTGCTGACACGGTGCTGACAACGTCTGTTTGACAGCCGAGGTCGGCGGCCAACAAGCACCTCCCCTAGCCAGGCGCAGGGCGACGAACGTCCGCAACCGACTCGTCGCGCTGGTCCAAGCCTTCAATCACGGACTCCGACGCGGATCACGACCGGCGTCGACGCCAGCGCCACCGAGCCCCGAACGGATCGTCGCGTGGTGCTACGTTGCGGGCGCGCTGGTCGCTTCGGCCAACGTCACCGCTGCGACCGCTCGCTCAAGCAGTTCATCGAAGGTGATGATCTCTGGTTCGAGCAGAGAGCGGCGAAAGACTCGAAGCATCGGAATCGTCCTCGGTGCGGTTGGCCAT
>JANYDT010000025.1 GCA_025359845.1 Acidimicrobiia bacterium | reverse complement strand
CGAACCTTTTTCGTGGGCTCGCTGGCGTTGGCCGGCATTATCCCGTTCGCCGGCTTCTGGTCGAAGGACGAAATCCTCCTGGGGGCCCTTCGCAACGGTTTCGGGTTGGCTTTCGCCGCCGGAGCGGTCGGTGCGTTCATGACGGCGTGCTACATGACCAGGGTCATGTACAAGGTGTTCTTCGGAGAAAACCGACTCCACCTCTTCCATGACGAGCCCGCACACGTCGCCGTCGTTCATGACGATCACGGCGTTCTGGCCATGGCCGGGCTTGGAGACGGTCATGATGCCCACGTTGCGCTCGGCTCCGAAGCCCACGCGGTGGCCGGGCCAGGAGACGCTCATGACGGGCCGCACGAGTCGAACTGGTGGATCCTCGCTCCGCTCGTGGCCATGGCCGCGGCCTCCACTGTCGTCTTTCTGATTCAACTGCCCGGCACAGGGCGGCTATCCACGCTCTTCACCAAATGGACCACCAATGAGGTCCTCGAGAAGACCGTCGTGAAAGCCGGATTCGAACACAAGTTCAGCTTGAGCGTCGCCATCCCGTCGTTGCTCCTCGCTCTCGCCGGAATCGCGGTGGGTTATTGGTACAACTTCGTGAAGAAGGGCGACCTCGGTCTGGTGCGCCGCCTGGCGATCTTCCGAACCGGCCACCGAGTCTTGAAGAACAAGTACTACCTCGACGTGCTCTGGACCGACGTGATTGTCGCGGCCATAAAAGGCCCGATCGCCAAAGCCGCCTACTGGTTCAACCAGAACGCCATCGACGGTGCCCTCAACGCGGCCGGAAAATCGACAGTGAGAGCCTCCAAGTTCGTTTACGAAGTCATTGACCAAGGGATCGTCGACGGCGCCGTAAACGGAGCGGGCGCCTCTTCCGGCGGCCTCGGTGGCGCGCTGAGGCTGTTGCAGAACGGCCGAGTGCAAAGCTATGCATCCCTCTTTATCGGCGCCGCCGGACTCGCTGTCCTCGCCGTTGCCTTATTTACCTAGGACCCACAGGAACCCACCAGGAACATCATGAGCCACGGATTCGATAGCTGGGCCCTCAGCCTTGTCACCTTCTTGCCCCTAGTGGGTGTACTTCTCTTGGTTTTGGTGCCAAAAGCCGAAGAGGAAATGATCAAGTGGGTCGCACTCGGCACCGCCGTGGCGACCGCCGCGGTCATGGGCTGGGTGATGGCGGCTTATGACTACGGTGCCCCCAACCGCCTTCACTTCGAAGTGAACAAAAGCTGGATCGACGTCATAAACAGTCGGTTCCATATTGGTATAGACGGTCTGGGGCTGCCGCTCGTCGCGCTCTCGTGCGTGATCGTCATCTTGTGCATCGTGTATTCGTGGAACCACTTTCCCGAGCCCCACAATCCGAAGGCCTTTTTGGCGCTGCTGCTTGTGCTCGAAACGGGAATGAACGGAACGTTCATTGCCCAAGACCTCATCTTGTTCTTCGTGTTCTTCGAGCTGGTCTTGCTGCCGATGTTCTTCCTCATCGGTGTCTGGGGAGGACCGAATCGACAATACGCGTCGCTCAAGTTCTTTCTCTTTACGATGTTCGGTTCGGCCTTTATGCTGTTGTCGTTCCTGGCTCTGTATTTCAAAGCCGGTCATACCTTCGACATCGCAACGTTGGCCGAGAACGTAAAGACGGCCAACATCAGCCACGGAACCCAGTTACTCATCTTCGGCGGTCTGTTCCTCGGGTTTGCCATCAAGGTGCCGATGTTCCCGTTCCACACGTGGTTGCCTGACGCGCATACCGAGGCACCGACCGTGGGCTCGGTGATTCTCGCCGCCGTTCTCCTAAAACTCGGCACGTACGGGTTTATCAAGATCGCGTTGCCGATACTTCCCGAGGCGGCCCGAAGTTGGGCGCCCTGGATCGGCCTGCTGGCGGTGATCGGCATCATCTACGGAGCGTTGGGGTGCTTGGCGCAGAAAGACATGAAGCGCCTCATTGCCTTCTCTTCGGTCGCCCACATGGGTTTCGTGATGCTCGGCATTTCTACGCTCACGAGCACCGGTATCAATGCCGCGATGTTCGGAATGGTCGCGCACGGACTCATCACGGGCATGCTGTTCTTCTGCGCCGGCTCGGTGAAAGACCGCTTCCACACGCTCGAAATCTCACGGCTCGGTGGATTGTTGGAGTCGATGCCGAAGTTGGCGTGGATCCTAGGATTTGCGTCGATGGCCTCGCTCGGCCTTCCCGGGTTGGCCGGCTTCTGGGGGGAGTTTCCGGCCATTCTTTCCACCTATAGCCCGGCCGCCGGACTTTCCGAACCCCTGTTCCGGACCTTCATGGTCGTGGCTGCCGTCGGTACCGTCCTGGCTGCCGGCTACCTGTTGTGGCTCTATCAACGCACGGCGTTCGGTTCGCCCAAGGCCGAGTTCGCGCAACAGCACTTCCACGACGTCAACCTGGAGGAGTGGATAGCGTGGGCGCCCATGCTGTTGATGATCGTGGTGCTCGGGCTCTGGCCCCGGCTCCTCTTCCATGTCACCGATACGGCCGTTCAGGCCATCGCCTCACGCTTCTAAGGCGTCGTAGTGCTCGCACTGATTCATTCGCTGGCTCAGGTTCCATTCGCCAAGCCTCATATCGATTACCACGCGCTCGCGCCCGAAATCGTTCTGACCGTCCTAGCCGTGAGTCTGCTTATCGCCGACCTGTTCATCGACGAGACCCGTAAGTACGTCATCACGACAATCGCGGGTGTCGGGGTCATAGCTGCGCTCATTCCCATCGTGACACTGGCCGTCGACGGCAGCGATCGCTCACTGTTCGGTGGCGCCTATGTGGTCGACAACTTCGCCTTACTGCTGAAAGCGCTCTTTCTGGTGGCGGGCTATCTCACGCTGCTCATGTCGTCCAACTATCTCCAAGAGGGCGACTACTACGAAGGCGAATTCAGCTTCTTGGTCGTGTGCTCTTTGCTGGGCATGGTCGTCATGGCGTCGAGTCGCGATCTGATTACGATCTTCGTGGCGCTCGAAACCCTCTCGATTCCCGGCTATCTACTGGCCGGCTGGCGCAAGCGAGATCGTAAATCCAACGAAGCCGCCCTCAAGTACTACTTGCTCGGCGTGGTGGCGTCGGCGATCATGCTCTACGGCATGTCGCTCGTGTACGGCATCACGGGCTCCACGTTACTCACCGATATCGGGGCCAAGCTGCCCACGATCACCGATGGCAAACCGTTGGCGGCCATTGGCATTCTCATGGTGATCATCGGCTTCGCCTTCAAAGTGTCGGCCGTTCCGTTCCATCAATGGGCCCCTGACACCTATGAAGGCGCGCCGACGCCCGTGACCGCGTTTCTGTCGGTGGCGTCGAAGGCGGCCGGCTTCGTGGCTTTGATGGAGTTGATCTTTATCGGTTTCGTGGGGCGGCCGAACGTTTGGGCACCGATCTTCTGGGTGCTGGCCGCGCTCACCATGACGGTGGGCAATCTGATCGCCTTACGCCAAACCAACATCGTGCGGCTACTGGCGTACTCCGGCATCGCTCAGGCCGGTTACATGTTGGTGCCGTTCGCCGTGGCCGGTGATAACAACGCGGCCCAGAAGAGCGCGTTTACCGCGATTCTCGTCTATCTCATATCCTACGCGGCGATGACGCTCGGCGCCTTCATGATGGTGATAGCGATCGCCCGCAAGACGCGCTCAGGCGAGATCTCCAGCCTTGGAGGCCTCTTCGAATATGCACCAGGCCTAACCGTGGTGATGTCGATCTTTGTGGCTTCGCTCATCGGCATTCCGCCCCTTGTCGGGTTCTGGGGCAAGCTGTTCGTGTTCCGCGCCGTGCTCGACGCCGGCACCGGATGGGCCCTATTTCTCGGTGTCATCGCGTCCGTCAACGCGGTCATCGCCCTCGGTTATTACGGCACGTTGCTGCGCACGATGTGGATGAAGCCCGTGCCTGACGGTGACCGCCGACCGATCAAGGTGCCCCAATCGCTTGTGGTGGGCCTTGCCATTTGCGCCCTCGCGGTGGTCGCCGGGGGCATCTACCCGCAGGTGTTCACCCGTTTCGGAGATCTGGCCCGGTTCTTCTGAGTTCGCAGACCGCTTCGACGGTGATTCCGCCTCGCGGGCGCTGCGTGAGCGAGACCTTCACCCGAGTGGGTTGCGCCGCCCGCTCGACCTCCCGGGCGATCTCAACCGCGAGGGCCTCGGCGAAAACGGCGCGGTCACGAAACGACCACAGGTAGAGCTTTAGCGATTTCGACTCGATGCACCAGTCGGCCGGGTCGTATTCGATCGTGAGGGCCGACAAGTCGGGCTGGCGGGTTACCGGGCACATCGATGCCAGCTCGTCGGTGCGAAAAGTCACGGTGGTGATTGCGCCGGGAGCGGGAAAGCACTCCACATGGTCGATGGGTTCGCGGGCCTCTCGACCGAGCACGGTGAGCGTGGATGTGTCGGGGGGTGTCACCCCCCTAGCCTTACAGCTCGATGGATGCTCTGCGCGCTCGAATCCGGCGTCACGGGCCCGTCCCCTTCTCGATGTTTATGGAAGAAGCGTTGTACGGCAGTGACGGCTTTTACACTCGCGGTGGGGGCGCCGGGCGGCGGCGGGACTTTCTGACGAGCCCCGAAGTGGGACCCTTGTTCGGCGCAGTTCTGGCCCGTGCCCTCGACCATTGGTGGAATGAGGCCGGCCGTCCGGACCCCTACGTGGTGATCGAAGCCGGTGCCGGGCCGGCCACGTTGGCCCGAGCCATTCTCCACGCCGAGCCGACGTGTTTGGCCGCGCTGCGCTACATCCTGGTCGACCGGTCTGAGGCCATGCGGGCCTCTCATCCCGCCGAAACCGGGGCCGCCGGCTTCCAACTCGGAGAGGCCGACGAAGCCGAGTCGTTACCCAGGCAAGGGCCATCGTTGGCCTCGCGGGCCGACATCCCACCGGGGCCCGCGCATGTGATCCTGGCCAACGAGTTGCTCGACAACTTGCCTTTTGACCTGTTCGAGCGCAGCGTGACCGGATGGGACGAAGTGCGAATGGGCGTGGCCGGGCCCGTGTTGCTCGGCGCCGATCCGCGGGTTCCTTGCGCTTCGCTGGCCCCCGACGCGCCGACCGGTGGACGGATTGCCATCCAGTATCAAGCCGCGGAATGGGTCGCGGACGCCCGCCAAAAGGCGGCTCGGGTGGTCGTGTTCGACTATTGCACCACGACGGCGTCGATGAGCCGGCGACCCTGGACCGATTGGTGTCGTACCTACCGCTCCCACCGCCGAGGCGCCGGTGCTATGGAGGAGCCAGGCTCCCAAGACATCACCGCCGAAGTTGCCGTCGATCAACTTCCCCGGCGGACGGCTGACAGTACGCAAGCCGAGTTCCTCCGGGCCCACGGCATCGAGGAACTGGTCGCGGCCGGCCGTCGCTATTGGACCGAGCACGCGGCGCGACCCGACCTCCGTGCCGTCGAGGCCCGCAGCCGCACTTCGGAATGCGAAGCCCTCCTCGATCCGACCGGGCTCGGCGCCTTCCGCGTTCTGGAGTGGTACTGAGCCACCCCCCTTCCGTGCCCCTCGAGCGGTACCGAGCCCACCGCTGCGGCGCTCCTTCCGGCCGGTGAGACAGGGCCGGGGTGTGTGGTCGCGGCGCTAATAGGGAGGGGCGGGGAGGGACTCTCGGCGCGACGCCGGTAGAGTCGGACGTATGGCTGAACCGACCCTCGACGCCCTCCTTCAAGAAGACCGCACTTTCGCCCCGCCGCCGGCATTCGCGGCGAACGCGCTCGTGCATGACCGGTCCCTCCACGACGACGCGGATGCCGATTGGCAGGCCTTCTGGGCCCGTCAAGCCCGCGAGCTGATCACCTGGGAGCGCCCGTTCACCAAGGTGCTCGAGTGGGACCTCCCCTTTGCGAAGTGGTTTGAAGACGGGCAACTCAACGTCAGCGTGAACTGCCTCGACCGTCACGTTGAGGCCGGCCGCGGCAGCCGGGTGGCCTTCCACTTCGAGGGCGAGCCGGGCGACACCCGCACCATTACTTACGCCGAACTGCTCGACGAGGTGCAGCGATTCGCGGCGGCCCTGAAACAACTCGGGGTAAGGAGGGGCGACCGGGTGGCCATCTACCTCCCGATGATTCCCGAGGCCGCAGTAGCCATGCTGGCCTGCACTCGCGTCGGGGCGGCCCACTCGGTGGTGTTCGGCGGCTTTTCGTCGGACTCCTTGCGCGATCGCATCATCGACGCCTCGGCCAAGGTCGTCATCACGGCCGACGCCGGCTGGCGGCGCGGCGCGGCGAGCCTGCTGAAGCCCAACGTCGATGCTGCGGTAGCGGAGTGTCCGACCATCAGTCATGTCGTCGTGGTGAACCGTTGCAATACCGCACCGGTGATGCAGGCCGGCCGCGACGTCTGGTATCACGACCTCTTGGCGCAGCACCCCAAGGGCACGACGTGCGCCCCGGAAGCCATGAACGCCGAAGACCTCCTTTTCGTCCTCTATACGAGCGGCACGACCGGCAAGCCCAAGGGCATCATGCACACGACCGGTGGGTACCTCACGCAGGTCGCGTTCACTCACCGCTACGTCTTCGATCTTCATCCCGCGACTGACGTGTTCTGGTGTTCGGCTGACATTGGATGGGTCACCGGTCACTCCTACGTGGTCTATGGGCCCCTCGCCAATGGCGCCACGAGCGTCATGTACGAGGGCACGCCCGACACGCCGGCCCATGATCGGTGGTGGGCCATGATCGAGAAGTATCGGGTGAGCATCTTTTACACGGCGCCGACGGCCATTCGGGCGTGCATGAAGTGGGGCATACAAGAGCCGGCGAAGCACGATTTGTCGAGTTTGCGACTGCTTGGCAGCGTCGGCGAGCCCATCAACCCCGAAGCCTGGATGTGGTACCAGGAGCACATCGGGGGTGGGCGCTGTCCTATCGTCGATACCTGGTGGCAGACCGAGACCGGCGCCATCATGATCACGCCCCTGCCCGGGCTCACGACCACGAAACCCGGCTCTGCCACCTTTCCCTTGCCGGGTATCGGCGCGGAAGTGGTCGACGAGAGCGGCACGGCCCTCAGTGTCGGGGGCGGCTACCTGACGCTCACCCATCCCTGGCCGGCCATGTTGCGCGGCATCTGGGGCGACCCAGAGCGCTACCAGGCCACGTACTGGTCGACGTTTCCCGACCGTTACTTCGCCGGAGACGGCGCCAAACTCGATGAGGACGGCTACCTGTGGCTGCTCGGTCGCGTCGACGATGTCATGCTCGTAAGCGGTCACAACATCTCGACCACCGAGGTCGAGTCGGCGCTCGTCGATCATCCGAGCGTGGCCGAGGCCGCGGTTGTGGGGGCCAAGGACGCGACGACCGGACAAGCCGTAATCGCATTCGTGACGTTGAAGGCCGGGATGGGCGCGGCGGCGCCGAGCGACGATCATGGTCAAGCGTTGCGCGCGCATGTGGCCAAGAAGATCGGGGCGATCGCCCGTCCGAAGACGATCATCTTCACCGACGATCTGCCCAAGACCCGCTCCGGAAAAATCATGCGCCGCCTGTTGCGCGACGTGGCCGAGGGTCGCTCGCTGGGTGACACAACGACGCTGGCCGACCCGAATGTCGTGGCCGAGATCAAGCGTCGCGCCGAAGTGTCGCCCCAGGAGGACTGAGGGGTTGGCGCTTTCGTATCGGCCCGACAACTGGCGCTGGCGCGTCGACAAGGTGGAACCTGGCCGCGCCGTGGTGTTCGACGTCGATGGCGTGCTGGCCGACGCCTCGCACCGCCAGCACCTCATCACCGGCTACCGCCACGATTGGATGGCCTTTTTCGATGAATGCGGTAAGGACGGGCTGATCGCCGAGACGGCGCAGCTGGCGGCGCTGCTCGACCCTTCGGTGCAAGTGATCTTGCTCACCGCCCGTCCGTCGCGCGTCGAGGCCATCACCGTGGATTGGATGGGCCGCCACGGCGTGCGGTGGGACCTGCTCATCATGCGGGAGTACGGCGACTACTCGTATGCCCGTGACTTCAAGCAGTACACGGTGGCCGAGCTGAGGGCCTATGGCTTCGAACTCGAATTGGCACTGGAAGACGACCCCCGCAACCAAGCCATGTTCGAACGCGAGGGCATCCCTTGCGTCTATATCCACTCCGGCTACCACTAAGGCGCTCGGCCCCTGGCGGTCGGGGAAGGGTCAGTCGCGGAAGTTCTTGAATTGGAGCGGAATCTCGAACTCGTGCCCTTTAAGGGCGGCGATGGCGGCCTGCAGGTCATCGCGCTTCTTGGCGGTTACGCGCACCTCGTCACCTTGCGTCGACGATTGGATGCCCTTCGGCCCCGACTCCTTGAGAAATCGGTTGATTTCTCGGGCCTTGTCGGCGGCGATGCCGGCCCGCAGTGTGATCACCTGGCGGGCCGTGCCTTTGGTGGCCTCTTCGACCTTGCCTACGTCGAGCACCTTGAGCGAGACCTCCCGCTTGACGAGGCGTTCCTCGAGTACCTGGCGGAGAGCTTTCAGGCGATCTTCGGTGGCTGACCGCAGAGTAATGGTCGTGTCGGTCAGCTCGATGCTCGAATCGGTACCCTTGAAGTCGAACCGCGTGCCGACTTCTCGGGTGGCCTGATCCACCGCGTTTTTGAGCTCTTGCTCGTCGATCTCAGAAACCACGTCAAAGCTGGGCATGGGGTCAGGTTATGCTGCTCGCTCTTCGGGTCGGTACCAAAGCGGCCAACTGGGGCAGACTGTAAATCTGCTGCGTAAGCTACGGAGGTTCAAATCCTCCCCGGCCCACCGAAGAACCGCCCCTCCCCACCCCATATGCCGGGTGGAGCGGCGGTCACAGCATGCGTTGCATGACGGTGACGTCGATCCAGCGGTTGAATTTGCGCCCTACTTGGCGTTCGACGCCGAGCAGCTCGAATCCGCAGGCCTCATGCAGCTTGATCGAGGCTTCGTTACCGCCCGCGATTCGGGCCATGCAGGTGTGAAAGCCGTGTTCGGCGCCCAGCCGCAGGATCGACTCGAGCAGCACGCGGCCCACACCTCGGCCCTGGGCGGTGCGGGCCACGTAGACCGAGTTCTCGACAGTGCCCCGGTAGGCCGGCCGCGCCCGCCACGGCGAAAGGGAAGCAAATCCCACTACAACCCCGGGGTCCACGACGGGGCCGGAGTCGGAGCCCGGGCCGAGCCCTGAGCCGGAGCCGACCGCTGGGTCGGAGCCCGTGCCCACGGCGAAACCCGAACCCGAACCTGAGCCGACCGCTCGGTCGGGGCCATAGGCCACGATGACCGGATGGGCGCCGCCGTGGTCGTTTAGCCACGCCTGCTGTTCGGCCAACGACCGGGCCACGAGGTCCATGGTGACCGTCGAGTCGAGCACCTCGACGTTATAAATGGTCCGAATGGCTTCCGCATCGCCCTGCTCGGCCCGCCGGATGAGCCAATCCACCCGGCTGCTAACTGTGTTTGGTTGTGCTCGGCGATACGACGTTGATACCCTGGCCCGACCGATGAGCGGGCGCGGTGGCAGGAGTTGTGGTTACCCGGACTACTTGCTTGGGGTTGACCGGTACCACGACACCGGGCCAGATCACATCATTCAAAACGTGGACGATACCGTTGGTGGCCCGAAAGTTCGAACCGATGAGCACCGAGCCGTCGATGCGTAGGTACGAAATGCCACGCGTCTTGACCGCCTTCAGGTCATGGCCGTCAAGGTCCTTGAGGGTTGGCGAGTTCTGCAACAGCGTGAGCGCGTCGTAGCGACCCGCAACGATATGGTGCTTGAGCAGCTTTTTCAGGGCGCCCTTGTCGGCCAGTAGTTCGGCCAGTTTGGCCTTGGGCACCCGGCCGAAGGCCGAATCGTCGGGTACGAACACGGTGAGTTCGGTGGCCTTGTTGAGTTCGTTGGTAAGACCGACGCTCTGTAGCGCCTTGTTGAAAATCGAAAACTGCGGCCATTGGGCCAAAAAGTCGGCCATGCGCCGCGCCGGCAGTGTGGTGACCCCGCTAGGTGGGCTCTGATCGATCGGTGTGGTGGTCTGCGGGGCCACCTCGGCGGCGCGAACAGCCACGTCAGCGGGGCCCAGCAGGCCGGAGGCGACAAGCGCGACCGCAAGCGCGGCGCGTCGGAGGAGCGGGGGCATCGGGCCAGACTACCCTCTCGAAGTGAGAGTTCGATGAGCGTTCGCGCCCCGTTGGTGTAGGTCGCGCCATCTCTTTCGCAGGGGTGGTCGTGGTACTTTGCCCATCACCTGTCCGAATCATGACTTCTTGTCGTGGAGCGCAGGTCGTTTCCTCGGATTCTCCTCTCCCTCAATTCTTCTCCGAAAGGACACACTTTGCGCCGATCCCTCAAGATCGCAGCCGGTGCAGCGCTCGCAACGCTCGTCGGTATGACTGGTGCCCAGGCCCTCCAGGTAATTCCTGGCGTGGCGGGTTACCGTGACTCCTGGCCCCAAGCCTTTGGCCAGCCCAGCCTTGTCACTGGCACGAACTGGAGTGCCGACTGGCTGTCGCTCAATCACTACTCGCTACCGGGTGCGGCTGCCACACCCAGCACTACTGCCTGTAACCCCACTCCCCCAGGGGGAGTTTCAGCTCTCGCCGCCGGGGCGCCTTGCACGTCGGGCCCGGGGGCCCGCGGCGGCAACGATGTTGGCAACTTGCACTGGCCCTGGAGGCCGTACCTAGACAAGGACGCCGTCACCGCTGGCGACAACGTCATCAATGTGCACGGCACCTGTGGCCTGTACGACCCGCGGACCCGCCGGGGCGAGCTGACCCCGTACCCGATCGACATCCCGCAGTCGGGCATCGGTCTCAACGTTGATGGCCGGGTCATCGGCATCACCAGCATCGCCCCTCAGGGTTGGGTTCCGTTGAACCGCACCTCCGCCAGCCTCTACGGCGAATACCCGGGTGGCTCGGCATCTGCCGGCCCGACCCCCAACCCGGTCAACCCGCCTCCGGCGTGGGCCTTCCGCAACCCCACTTCGGTGTACGGGCTTGACTACAAAGTCAAAACGGCTATCGGTGCCAATCAGAGCCCCAGCTACCTGACCGACGCAGCCACCGACACCAACCTTCAGCCCACCCTTCACCCGGGCACCAATGAAGGCGGCCAGCAGGTGCAGTACATGGGCCGCGTCGAGTACCTCGTCTATTCCGACAGCTACGCCGGTGGACCGATCGACCTCGACATCGCCCCCATCAACGGTGACGGCTCCTACGACATCAAGTTGAACACCGCCGGTCTCGCTCCCGATGGCTACGCGCTGCGCTTCCTCGGCTGCAACGACCTTTCGGTCATGTCCAACACCGTCATCCAGACGTTCCGGGTGAACTACTACCACGGCGTGCCGAACGCCAGTAGCGGCATCTTCACCAACTACGACCCGGCCCCGGTTCTCCAGAACCTCGATTCGTACACCTCGTACGTGCCCACCCAGCTCACGGGCTCCGGTGTCGGTACTGCTCAGGAACTGCCGCTCGGCGCCGACATCTATATCTGCGCCTATCCCAAGTTCAGCATCGGTTGGGATCTGTTCGCCAACTACATCGATCCTGGCTTCCTGGCCGCTACCGCCGGTGTTGCTTCCAGCTTCATCGATCTGGTGCCGTGGTACTTCAACCTGGTCGACAACCCGACCGTCAACCCCAGCAACCCGTTCCCGCAACAGAGCGTCGCCTTCCCGAACGGCGCCGCCGCCGTCGTGAGCGCCGCTCCCGGCGTGGCCGGCCGTGGTCCGAACGAGCGCGGTTGGCTCGGTGGTATCGGCTTCTTCACCGTCGACGGTCAGCGCTTCATTCTGGCTGACAACATCAAGTGCAACCAGTACCTGATCCTGCTGCCGAGCATGGTTCTGCCGCTCACCTCCGGGTACAACGGCAACACCGACCTGTTCAACTGCTCGAACCTGTACAACAACCATCAGGGCTACTTCACCCCGGGCAACCAGGGTGGTACCGGTGACACGCAGGGCTTCTCGATTCACCCAGGTGTAGGCGTCTCGTCCGGCCATGGTGCCGGTGCCGGCGTCGGCCAGGGTACGGCCATTCAGGGTGGTTTCCCGAGCTGCCCGAGCGGTTATGACGGTGTCGGCATCCGTGCCAACTCCATCAACGACCTCTATGCCCGCTTCCGTGTCGCTGGTGGCGGCGCCCCGGCCGGAGCCTCGGCTCCTGCCTTCGTGGCTCCCACCAACGCTGCTGCCGCTCAGGCCGTAGCCCAGTCCGTCCAGGCCGCCACCTCGGCCGCCGCCGGTGAGCCCACGAAGCTCCCGGTTGTGACCCCCGTGGCCGCAGTTACCCCGGTGGCCGCCGCCACTCCGGCGGCCGCTGCCGCCGTGACCGCTTCGGCCACGGCCGTCGCTTCCAGCCCGGCCGCTGTCGCCACGCCGACCGCCGCTGCCGCTACCAGTGACGCCAGCCCCGCTGCCGGTTCTGCTGCTAGCGCCGCTCCGGTCGCCGATATCAAGCCTGTGACTGCGGTCCAGGCCGGTGGCGCCACCGCCATCGTCAGCCAGGTCTCGGCCACAGCCAAGACCACCACTGTCAAGTCGGCCCGAACC
>JANYDT010000024.1 GCA_025359845.1 Acidimicrobiia bacterium | reverse complement strand
ACAACCCGAGCTGACCTCGCCACGAGCGGTCTCCCACACGCGCAGCGTTGGTCGGCCTCCGGCTACTCAATTCTCAAGCCCGAAATGGCTCGAGCGATGACCAGCTGCTGGATCTCCGATGTGCCTTCGAAGATCGTGTGGATCTTGGCATCGCGGTGCCAGCGCTCGACCGGGTACTCGCGGGTGTAGCCGTAGCCGCCGAGAATTTGGATCGCATCTTCCGTCACTCGGACCGCCACTTCTGAGGCCTTGTACTTGCTCATCGAGCCTTCGCCGTTTTTGTAGCCGCCGTTGTGAGCCAACCAGGCGGCGCGCCAGATCAAGAGCCGAGCGGCATCGATCTCGACGGCCATGTTGGCGAGCTTGAACGCAATGGACTGGTTCATGATGATGGCCCGTCCGAACGCTTTGCGCTCCTTGGCGTAGGCGAGCGCGAATTCATACGCTGCCCGAGCGATGCCTAGCGCTTGGGCGCCGACAGTCGGACGGGTCCCCTCGAAGGTCTTCATGGCCGGCTGTCCGCCGCCGCCGTGCCCGGCCTCGTGCGATCGGGCCAGCTTGGCATCGAGCTTTTCCTTGCCGCCGAGAAGGCAGCGACCGGGGACGCGCACGTCGTCGAGCACGACTTCGGCGGTGTGCGACGCGCGAATCCCGTGCTTGAGGTACTTCTGGCCTTGCGAGAGCCCTTTGGTGCCCGGCGGGACGACGAACGACGCCTGACCCCGTCCCTTGAGCGTCGGATCGACTGCGGCCACGACGACGTGCACGTTGGCGATACCGCCGTTGGTGATCCACGCCTTCGTCCCGTTCAGTACCCATTCGTCGGCCGCCTCGTCGTACTCGGCGCGAGTCCGCAGCGACGAAACGTCGGATCCCGCATCGGGTTCCGACACACAGAACGCTCCGAGCTTGACATCGCCGTCCGATCCGTAGCATTGGGGCACCCACTCCATGACCTGTTCGGGCGTGCCGTTACCCGAGATGCCGGCCGCGGCTAGCCCCGAGCCCATGATGGCCATGCCGATCCCGGCATCGCCCCAGAAGAGCTCTTCAACGGCGACAGGCAGGGTCAGGCCGGACTTGTCGCCCATCGCATTGGCCAGAAACTCCCAGCCGTAGAGTCCGATCTTGGCCGCCTCCTGGACGATCGGCCACGGAAACTCCTCCCTCTCGTCCCACTCGTGCGCCGCCGGGCGGACGACATCGACGGCGAATCCGTGTACCCAATCCTTGAGCTGGGTCTGCTCCTCGGTCAGCAAAAAATCGGCCATCCGGAAAACCTAGCCGAATTATCCGAGTAATTGCTCGGTTTTAGCGAGGGTGCCGCTATGGAAGACCGGTCAGGCAGAAGACGTGGTGCGGCTGTCGGCGCGGCCGAGGCATCACTTAGCGGTTGGGCTGAGGGGCGTCGGGCGGGGGTTTCTCAACCGCGCTGACAAGTTCGGCCCACTGCGCGTCGCTGACCGGCTTGATGGATTCAAGAATGCGCAGCCACACGTCGTCCGAAACACCAATGATGTCGGCTGAAATCACCAAATCACCCGCAAGGAAAACAACGGACGCGGCCGATTGACTCGGATCCTGACCTGTCGAGAGAGTCGAGCGCTGGACAGACGCGACGTGACCGTCGATCACGAGTCTGTCACCGGACCGGCTCGGACGACTGGGAGCAGGCGAGACCGTGATCGTCATCGACTGGCCCGGCCCATTTGGCTCGATGGGCTGGGCGAGCGAAAGCATCAGAAAAGGTCGTGGCCCGCATTCGCCGCTGGGCCGCGCTTGCAAAACGGACTGCTTCCATCCGTTGGGAATCGAAGTAGGCGCGTATTGTGTCGTTGGCCCAACGCAGGGCGCCCCGAGCGGCGCCGGACGCAAAGCCGCCCATGTCGCAGCGTTCGCCGGGCGCAACGATTGGATGAACTCTACGACTTCATTGAGCGCCAAACTTCTGGATCGAAGGCTGACCGTTGAACCGTCAGATTCGCGCCATTCCGCAGCCCAATGGAGCCCAACTACGTCGGATACATTGTTTGACATCTTCACATCGCGATGGCCAATTCGTTGCGACTTCGACTCACGAAGCCGAAGAATCTTCGTGGAATCTCGACCGACGATCAATTGGGCGTCCGAGGTGATTCACGGCGCCTCGCAGGTCTTCACCCCGCCATCGTACAGGGGGGTTATTCGATCGTGGCTGTCACCCTCAATTTCCGAGCAGTTGCTCGGTTTTGGTGCGGGGGACTGGGAACCGGCGGGCCGCGCCCAGCCCCACCGCACCCAACGCCACGATCACCGCGCCCCCGACGTACGGCGCCGACGGGCTCATCCGGTCGAACAGGAATCCGCCGACGGCCGGACCAACGACCCGAGCCAACGCATTGGCCGACTGCTGCACACCCAATACCGCTCCCCGACGATCGGGCGCGATGCGAGAAACCGACACGGCGCTCATGGTCGGACTGGCGAGACCCTGACCGGCGCACAACAAAGCCAACGCCGGTACCAACAGCCACCAGCTATGGACGGCGGCCATGACGGCGAGGCCGGCGGCGACCAACCCCATCCCGATTCGCAACACCGGTAGTTCGCCGCGCGCTCGCACCACCCGAGCGACCAGTCCGCCCTGCACGGCGCTGACCATCAGGCCAATCAACACGAACGCAAATCCGGCGGTGGATTGCGTGAATCCGACCCGAGCCTTGCCGAAGATCGAGAAAGTCCCCTCGAACGCACTAAAGGCAAAGGCCGACGCGAACGCTACGGCGATAAGCACCGGTAGGCCCCCTTCGCGCCAGGTCCGGGCTCCAGGGCCAACCGGTCCCGATGCGGCGTGACGGGCGGCCGAATGGCGGGTTTCGGGCAGCCTGACCAAGGCGGCTATGGCGTTGGCGCCCGAAATAGCGGCGGCCACGTAAAAGGGCGTTCGGGGCCCGCCCAACCACGAGGCCAGTCCGCCGATAGCCGGGCCGATGGTGAATCCGATACCGAACGCCGCTCCAATCATTCCGAGTAAGGCCACCCGCCGCTCGGGCGGGGCAATGTCAGCGACCGCCGCTTGCGCCACCGATCCTGATGCGCCTGATGCGCCGTCGAAGAACCGCGCCGCGAACAATAACCACAGCGACCCGGCCAGCCCCGTAACGAGCGCTCCAACTGCAGTGCCGATCAAGGAAAAAACGATGACGGGCTTACGGCCGATTCGATCCGAGACGCGGCCCAAGATCGGGGAAAAGACGAATTGCGCGAAAGAGTACGCAGAGATCAAAAGACCGACCTGCGTACCCGATGCGCGGAAATGATCTCGTGCGTATGGCCCCAGAACAGGCAGCGCTACGCCGAAACCAATGAGATCGATGACGACCGTGAGCCAGATCACCCAATACCCAGCAGGCATTGGGGCGCGATTTTTGCCGCGCTTGGTCACGAGCAGAACATCAATTGTTCAGCCGCACACGCCACGCATGGCGAAAGGGCGGCCAGGGTTAATTTCTACGCAGGTCGGACGTTGTCGGCCTGAAGGCCCTTCGGACCTTGCTTGACTTCGAATTCGACTCGCTCGCCCTCTTCGAGGCTGCGATAGCCGTTCTTCTGAATTGCGCTGTGATGGACGAAAACGTCTGGGCTTCCGTCGGGCTGGCTGATGAAGCCAAAGCCCTTCTCTGCGTTAAACCACTTAACTGTACCGGTAGCCATGATGGCTCCCTCTCCTTCAATAAATTACTTACACGGAGAGAAAGACGCTCTCCGACCCAGTACATCCTAGTACAGGCCGGAGGCCCTGAACCACGAAATTGTTCGCAGAAGCCCATCTTCCACCGAAACTTGCGGCTCCCACCCCAGTTGTCTGCGAGCCAGGCCGATGTCTGGGCACCGTCGGACTGGATCGTCGCTAGGCAGGCGACGGTATTCGAGTACCGACTGGGAGCCCACGAGTTCGATGATCAGCGTGGCCAGGTCGATTACCCGCCGCTCGTCCGGATTGCCGATGTTCACCGGCCCGACGTTCTCGGATAGGGCCAGGGCAACCAAGCCGGCCACCGTGTCGTCGACGAAACACAGCGACCGGGTCTGGGCGCCGTCGCCGTAGACAGTCAATGGTTCGCCCCGCAACGCCGCGACGATGTAGTTCGACACCACCCGCCCATCTCCCGAACGCAGACGCGGACCGTAGCTGTTGAAGAGTCGGGCCAGCCGCAGACGCAAGCCATGCTTGCGATACATGGCCATGACCAGCGCCTCGGCGTAGCGCTTGCCCTCGTCGTACACGGCCCGCTCGCCTGTCGGGTTCACGTTGCCCCAGTAGCCCTCGGGCTGCGGATGCACCGCCGGATCGCCGTACACCTCGCTGGTGGAAGTCATCAAGAAACGGGCGTCGTGCAGGAGCGCCAGTTCCGCGGCATGACGCGTGCCGTCGGCGCAAGTACGAAGCGTTTCGAGAGGCCGAGCCAAATAGTCGGCTGGGCTGGCCGGACAAGCGAGATGGGCGACCAGATCGACCGGGCCGAGATCGTCGAGGTCGTGGTACGCCACGTCGCGTTCGATGAAGGTGACCCCCGATGCCAGGTTCTCCTTTCGTCCACTCGTGAGATCGTCGACCGCCCACACCTCGTAGCCGCGAAGAATCAGTGCCTCGCACAGATGGCTCCCGACGAACCCGGCGCCCCCCGTGACGAGGGCCCTCACCGTCTACCGAGCCCGAACACCCGCAGACCGGCGCGTCGCCATTCGTCAACCGGGCGGCTGTTGACAGCGTCGACGACGGCGCGCACCGGGATGTGTTCGGTCTCGACCGGCTGGTCGTCGAACACCAACAGAACGTCGGCGCCGTGGCAGGCTGCGAGGGGAGATGCGGCCATGTCGAGGTCTGGATGGGTAGCGAGGCGGTCATAAGCGCAGACCTGCGCCCCGGCGGCCCGCAGCACCCGAACCACCCGCATTGCGGGGGACTCCAACAGGTCTTCGGAGCCGGGTTTGAAAGCTATGCCCCACACCGCAATCTTGCGGCCGGCGACCGAACCGCCGCACGCTTCGGCGACCTTGGCCACCACTCGCTGCGGCTGCGCGTGATTGACCTCGCGGGCGGCGCCGACCAGGCTCATGCCGATGGCGGCCAACTCACCCGAGTCTTTGGGCAGACAGGGGCCGCCCCAACCCGGCCCGGGCGTGAGGAAAGCGGGGCCTATGCGCCGATCCATGCCGAGGATCCTTGCCACTTCGAACGTGTCAGCCTCATGGGCCTCCGCCACTTGGGTCAACTCGTTGATGAACGAAACCTTGATGGCGAGGAAGGAGTTGGCGGCCAACTTGGCCAGCTCCGACGAACTCGGATCGGTGCGCACCACAGGCCCGAGCCCGTCGTACAGCCCGGCCACGGCGTCACCGGCATCGGCGTCGGTGGCCCCGATGACTATTCGTTCGGGATGGAGGAAGTCGTAAGGACCGGTGCCGGCCCGTAGGTACTCCGGGTTCGACACCGCCCGCGGTCCTAGCGCAACGGTGAAGCCGACGGGCACCGTCGACTTCACGACGATGATCGTGGCTTCGTCGATAAAAGGTCGCAAATGGCTGATGGCATCGGCCGTAATCGTGGCGTCGAGTCGTCCATCTATGGACGGCGTGGGGGTGCACACAAACACGAACTCGGGCGCCGCCCGACCATGCTGGGTCGAAACGTGAAGGCGTCCGTTGGCCAGTCCCTCGGCGACGAGCTTTGGGAGGCCCTCTTCGAAGAAGTCGACATGGCCGCCACTTACCCGGTCGACGTGGCTCGAGCTGCTGTCGACCCCCCAGACCTCATGGCCCAGATGGGCAAAGCAGGCCGCAGTCGTCAATCCGACATGGCCCAACCCGATAACGGTGATCCGTCGCGACACAGCGGAGAAGCTATCGCCGATCGGTCCTTCACCGATGGACACGCGTCCCGTCCTTGGTCTGCTCGACCGCCCATCCCGCAGCCTGCAGCTCGGTGCGAAGAGCGTCAGCGCTGGCCCAGTCCTTCGCGGCGCGAGCGACGTCCATGCGCGCGACCAAGGCGGCCGCGGCGGGATCGATCACTTCGCTGACGCGAGCGAAGAGGCCCAGCGCGGCGGCAAACTCGAGGGCGGCGCGGGCGGCCACCTGACCGGCTTGCGACTGGCCGGTATCGAGCGCGGCGTTGGCTTCACGGACCAGATTAAAGATCAGGGCGACCGCGCCGGGGGTGTCGAGATCGTCGTTCATGAACGCCTCGAAGGCTTCGACGGCGACACCACTCTGGCGCGCGGCCTCCCGGCCGAGCGCGACAGTGGGCGCGTTGGCCACTCGCCGGGCGAGGGCGTCGATGCGACCGAGCGCGGCCTCAGAATCGGCAGTCAACGTGGGGGTGACGTCGAGGGGGGCCCGGTAGTGGCCCTTATATACGAGAAGCCGATAGGCCCGCGGATCGGTCCGGGAGAGTAAGTCGGTGAGGGAGGTGAAGTTGTTGAGCGACTTCGACATCTTCTCGCCGCCGACCTCGATAAAGCCGTGGTGGACCCAGTGTTGGGTGAACGGCCGACCCCACGCAACGGCTTGGGCCCGCTCGTTCTCGTGATGGGGAAATTGCAGGTCGAGCCCGCCGCCGTGCAGGTCGAAACCGTCGCCGAGGATGTCGAGGCTCATGACCACGCACTCGGTGTGCCAACCGGGCCGCCCTGCGCCCCACGGTGATGGCCACTGGGGCACGTCGCCGGGGCCGCTCGCTTTCTTCCACAATGCGAAATCGATGGGCGAGTGCTTCTCAGCGTCGGCCTCGACCCGGGCGCCGGCCTGCAGCGACTCGATGCTCTGGCGGGCCAGCAATCCGTAGCCTTCGACTTTGGTGGCCTCGAAGTAAACGGTGTCGCGGGTGTCGTAGGCATACCCCCGCCGTTCCAGCTCGGCAATCAACTCGACCATTCGCTCGATGAAGGCCGTGGCGTGGGGCGAATCGACGGGTCGGTGGCAGCCGAGGGCGTCGGAGGCCTTCCACCATTCGTCTTCGTAGGTTTTGACGACCTTCTCCCACGACCACCCCAACTTGGCGGCCCGGTTGATGATGTTGTCATCGACGTCGGTGATATTGGCCACGTGATGGACGCGGGCGCCCGTCCATTCGAGATAGCGCCGGAAGAGGTCCCACGACAACATCGCCCGTCCGTGGCCGATGTGGGGCAGGTCGTACACCGTCGGGCCGCAGCAGTACATCGAGAACTCGCCCTCACGGCGGGGCGTCACCTCGACGATCTGGGCTTTGGCAGTGTCGTACAAGCGAAGCATCGGGCCCACGTTAGGCGTGGAGGAGCGCCGTGGCGGGCGCGCTTATCGGGCGAGCGGCCCGTCCTTGGGCATCGGCTGGAGGGTCGAGTAGAGGGTTCGCGGCGATGCCCCCACCCCCGGGGAATCTCGATAACCTGCGGCGAAACGAGAAAAGAGAGACATGAACCAATTTCAGGACAAGGTCGCCGTCATTACCGGAGGGGCATCGGGTATCGGCCTCGCCACCGCCAGCGCGCTGGCCGCGAAGGGCACCAAGCTGGTGTTGGCCGACATCGAACAGGGCCCGCTCGACGAGGCCGTTGCCGCGTTTGGGGCGCACGGGACCCCCTGTCTCGGCGTGCGGTGCGACGTGGGTGATAAGGCCGACGTCGACTCCTTGGCCGATCGGGCCTGGAGTCGGTTCGGCGCCGTCCATGTCGTGTTCAACAACGCGGGGGTGGCCGTGTCGGGCCCCACGGCCGAGATGACTCACGCCGATTGGGAATGGCTCATGCGGGTCAACCTCTGGGGGCCGATCCACGGCGTCGAGGCGTTCGTGCCCCGGATGATCGAGCAGCGCCAGGGCGGCCATGTTCTGTTCACCGCCTCGTTCGCCGGCCTGGTGCCCAACGTCGGTCTCGGGCCGTACTGCGTCACCAAATACGGCGTGGTCGCGCTCGCCGAGGTCCTTCAGAAAGAACTGCGGGCCCATGAGATTGGTGTGTCGGTGCTGTGCCCCATGCGAGTCATAACCAACATCGGGTCGTCGGAGCGCAATCGGCCGGCCGACTTGGGTGGACCCGAGGCCTCGCCGGGCGTGGTCGACCAATCAGAGGACAACCCCGACCAATCAGGTCGGGTGATACCCGTCGAGCAGGTGGCCGATCAGGTGGTGGCGGCGATCGAAGGCAACCGGCTCTACGTGCTGCCCCACGAGGAGTCGAAGGGCTTCATCGAGAATCGGTTCCGCCGCATACTCAAGACGTTCGACGCGTAGCTCGGGTCCCCAATACGGCAAGGGGCGCCGAAGCCGACCGGTAACCTTGCCGACCTTATGCCAGCTGCCATCCCCGAAAAGCCGTCGCTCGACGGCCTCGAGTCGAAATGGGACTCGTTCTGGTCGGCCCAGAACACCTATGCGTTCGACCGCACGGCAGTACGGGCCGACGTGTATTCCATCGATACCCCGCCGCCGACAGTGAGCGGATCGCTGCACGTCGGCCACGTGTTCAGCTACACCCAGACCGATACCATCGCCCGCTATCAGCGCATGCGGGGCAGGAAGGTTTTCTACCCCATGGGATGGGACGACAACGGCCTGCCGACCGAACGCCGCGTTCAGAACTACTACGGCATCGTGGGGGACACCTCGGTGCCCTACGACCCGTCGTTCACGCCGCCCTACGCCGGCAACGTGCCCGATAAAACTGTCCGGGTCGCGGTGAGCCGGCGCAACTTTATTGAGTTGTGCCTGCAGCTGACCGCCATTGACGAGACAGCCTTCGAAGATGTCTGGCGCCTTGTCGGTCTCTCGGTCGACTGGGCGTATACGTACGCCACGATCGACGATCGCAGTCGACGGGCGTCGCAGCGCGGGTTTCTGCGGATGTTGCAGCGGGGCGAGGCCTACCAACTCGAGGCGCCGACGCTGTGGGATGTCGATTTCCAGACGGCGGTCGCCCAGGCCGAACTCAAAGACATCGAGACGGCCGGGGCCTATCACCGGCTGGCCTTCCACGGCCCCGCCGATGACGTAATCATCGAGACTACCCGTCCCGAACTCCTCGCGGCGTGCGTGGCCCTCGTGGCTCATCCTGACGACGCCCGATACCAGTCCCTGTTCGACACGACCGTCACCACGCCCGTGTTCGGTGTCGCCGTTCCCATCAAAGCCCATCCGCTGGCCGACCCCGATAAGGGTTCGGGCATTGCCATGGTGTGCACGTTCGGCGACCTTTCCGACGTCACGTGGTGGCGCGACCTTTCGCTGCCGACGCGCGCCATCGTGGGTCGAGACGGGCGCATCGTCGCCACCGCGCCCGACGGGGTGGACGCCGCGCAATTCGCCAAAATTGCCGGGCTCACGACCAAAAAGGCGCAGGCGAAAGTCGTGGAGTTGTTGCGTGAATCAGGCGAGATCATCGGCGACACGCGGCCCCTCACCCATCCGGTGAAATTCTACGAGAAGGGTGACCGGCCGCTTGAAATCGTGACGAGCCGCCAATGGTACGTGCGCACAATGCCCATGCGCGAGGCGCTGATCCAACGGGGTCAAGCGATGGAGTGGCATCCCTCGTACATGCAGTCTCGGTACGAGAATTGGGTGAATGGATTGACCGGCGACTGGTGTATCAGCCGTCAGCGTTTCTTCGGTGTACCGTTTCCGGTGTGGTACCCGGTGGACGCCGACGGGACGGCCGACTTCACGGCGCCGATCGCGGCCGACGAAGCGACGCTGCCCATCGATCCGTCTTCCGATCCAGCGCCCGGATATTCCGAATCGCAGCGAGGGCAACCGGGTGGTTTCGTTGCTGATCCCGATGTGATGGACACGTGGGCCACGTCGTCGCTCACCCCGCAGATCGCCGGCCGCTGGGAGGACGATCCCGACCTGTTCGCTCGAGTATTCCCGATGGACTTGCGTCCCCAGGCGCACGACATCATCCGCACGTGGCTGTTCTCGACGGTCGTGCGCGCCCACGCCGAACACGATTCATTGCCGTTCGGCGTGGCTGCGCTGTCGGGTTTCATTCTCGATCCTGACCGCAAGAAGATGGGAAAATCCACGGGCAACGCGCTCACGCCGATCGCGCTGCTGAAGGAGCACGGGACCGACGCCGTACGTTACTGGGCCACCTCGGCGCGTCTCGGTGTCGACACGGCGTTCGATTCCAGCCAGATGAAAATCGGGCGCAAGCTCGCCATCAAGATCCTCAACGCGTCGAAATTCGTGCTCGGCATCACGGGCGGAGCGGTCGGCGATCTTGCCTCGATTTCCGAAGCCGTCGACCGCGCCTTGATTTCTCGGCTGCGCGGATTGGTCGAAGAAACGATCAAAGCCTTCGATGGGTACGACTACGCGCGAGCGCTGGAGCGGACCGAAGCATTCTTCTGGTTCTTCTGCGACGACTATGTCGAGTTGGTCAAGAACCGCGCCTACGGGGCGCTCGGCCCCGACGGCGAGACTTCGGCCCGCCACGCGCTGGCCATCGCCTTGTCGGTCCTGCAACGGTTGTTCGCGCCGTTCGTCCCGTTCGTGACCGACGAGGTGTGGTCGTGGTGGAGGGAAGGGTCGATCCACGTTGCGCCATGGCCTCAGCCTGACGAATTGGTCGGGGCCGAAGAGCTGCCGTTGGAAGTGGCCAGCGAAGTGCTCGGAATGATCCGACGCGCCAAAACGGAGGCCAAGAAGGGCATGCGGTGGCCAGTAGCGTCGGTGGTGGTCCGCGACGCTCCGGGTCGGATCGACGCGGTCGCGCTCGTGGCCGGCGACTTGTGCCAGGCCGGCAGCGTGGCGTCGTTGACCACTGCGGAGTCGACTGAGCCGGCGATTGTCGTCGTGCTGGGAGACGAACCGGCTCCGGCTCCCGCCGCGGGCTGAATCGGCGCCGGACCGGCGTTTTGCCGCCGACCTAAGGGAGCCTACGGGGCTTCCGAAGCGACCACCTTGGCCGCGTACAACTCGGTGATCTGGTCGGGCGAGTAGCCCAGTTCGCCCAACAACGCGTCGGTTTGCTCGCCGGCCAAAACCCCAGGGCCGTACGCGTCGGCCGGTCCGTCGACGGTGACGATCGAGCCCCACCGCCGATGGCGGCCGAAGCGGGTGTGTGTCGTGTAGGGCGCGAATTCGTTGGCGATCATCTGAGGATCGTGGGCAAAGAATGGTCCAGGGAGGGCGGCGTCGGCCCGGACGCAGCCGACCCCTGCGGGCGCGAGGAGGGCCTCCCAATCGTCCGCGTCACGACTGACGAACCACTGCTCGAGGGCACCGGCCAAGATGGCGTCGTGGTCGGAGCGCGACGCCGCGGAAACGAACCGGGCGTCTGGTGCGAACCCCGACAATCCACAGAACCGGTTCCACTCGGCGTCAGTCGTGAGGGCGAGAAACACCCAGCCGGAGGCGGCCCGGTACAGCCGATAACAGGCGTTCGTGCCATACATCTCGGCGTCGATGGCGGGCCGGGGCGCCTTGCCCGCGTAGTCGAGAAAGTCGTCGCCATTGGCATACGCATTGGCCGCCAGCATATTGACATAGACGGCCTGTCCCACACCGTGACGCTCGCGGGCCAGCAACGCCATGATGATCGCTGACGCGGCCACCACCGAAGTATTGGGATCAGGGTTCGACTCGTTGGCCCGCATGAGCTGGCGCGCCGATTCGCGGATGTCGGCCAACGACGCGCATCGACGAGTGAGAGCGGCGCCGCCCTGGTACCCGGCCCCGCCCATCGCCGCGCCGGCGCAGGGATGGGTGGCCGGCCGGTTGGTGCCGGGCGAATCGGGCCCGTAGCCGTTGAGCGCAACCCACACCAGTCCTGGCTGCTCGGCGCGGAGTTCGTCGTAGCCGATGCCCAGTCGCTCGGCCACGCCGGGACGGAAGTTGTGCACCAACACGTCGGCGCCGGCCACGAGCCGGCGGGCAATCGCCCGTCCTGGCGCGCTCTTCAGGTCAATACAGATCGACTCCTTACCGGCCGTGGTCTTGGCTGCCGTGCCACCGCCCGACATGAGGTGGCGATAAGCGTCACCCTCGATCACTTCGACCCTGATCACCCTGGCCCCCAGATCGGCGAGCAAGACCGTCGACAAGGGCGCAGCAATAATCGTGGCGAACTCGACGACCACCACCCCGGCCAAGGGCTGGCCGGCCGGGAGTGGCGCGCCAACCCGTGGCGGCGGGCTCGGACGCGTCGTCGCGGGCGGACGGATTATCTCTGCCAACACTTGGTCGGTGTGCTCGCCCACCCGCGGCGCGGGGCGCCCGATGACGGCCGGCGTGGCCCGCAGCTGGGCGATGGGACCGAGGGTGCGGACCAATCCGTGGACAGGGTCTTCAAGCGACACGATGTCGCCGTTTGCGACCGCGTCGGGATGGCGCAGTGCCTCGTCGGTCATGAGGAAAACCTCGGCCGCCACATTGGCGTTGCGACGGAAGATGTCCATCCATTCGTCAGCTTTCTTCTCCTGCGTCCGCAACAAGATCAGGTCTCGGGCCGCCTCGATTGCGTTGGCATCCCAGTCCGCCGGCGAACCACCGAAGCGCTCATCGATCAGCATTTCTTCCAAGAGTCCCAAGGCGTCGAGAAACGAAAGGAAGAGGTGCTCGAGCAAGTTGCCGCATTGAATCCAGCGGCCGTCGGCGGCGAGGATTGGATGATAGTTCAGCGTGGGCATGTCGCCCCCCATCGCCGTGAAGCTCGGCCGCGATTCGCCTGTCCGTTCGTTTAGTTGCGTGATCAATAAATCGGTTAAGTCGTACGGCAACAGTCCTTGCAACAGGCTCGTTTCGACCCGCTGCGCCCGACCGGTTCGGTGTTGGGCAAAGAGGCCGGCCACGATGCCTTGTACCGCGCCCTGCGAAGCCGTGTGCGACGCGACCGAAACGCCGGTGAAGACCGGTCCGCCTCGACGCAATTGGCGTTCGAAGGCCAGCATTCGTCCGCCGCGAGCCGCCACCAACGCGTCGTAGCCCGGATAGCCGGCGAAAGGCCCTCGGCCGCCCCACCCGGTGATTGAGCAATGCACGATGGTGGGCTGCAACCTTTCGGCGCCCGCCGCGTCGACGCCCCAGCGGGCCGCCCGATCCGGCGGACCGGAGATCACGAGAACATCGGCGCCGCGAACCAGATCCGCCAGCCGCGCCAATCCGTCCTCGGCGGCCAGGTCGAGGACGACGCTGCACTTGCCGCGCAGCCAGAGCGGACTGGCGGCCAACGTCCGAAAGCGATCGCCGCCAGGCGGTTCGACCTTGATCACGTCGGCGCCGAAATCGGCCAGGACCATCGTGGCGAACCCGCCCACCGGGCCGGTGGTGAGATCGACGACACGGATTCCTTCGAGCACCTCAGCCATGATGGTGAGACCCTACCAAGACCGGTTCGCCACCGACCTGTCGGGGCCGGAGCAGGCCTTGGCGCCTCGCCAGAATTGGTGACGAGAGTTGCAAGGTTTCGAGTCGGCGGACACTTCTTGACATCGAGACGCACCGAGCGTCCCAACACGAAAGGGAAATCATGAACACCACTCGCAGCTTCATCGCCAGCTCTTCGCCCGAGGTGATCGCATCGCGTCGTCGGTCGCGCTACGGTCGGCGCTCAGCATCGATCAAGGAGATGGCAATGCACAGCAATCTGAAGAAGGCCGGGGGCGCGGTTATGGCCATAGCGATGATTGGAGGCCTGTCGTTAGTCGGGCCCCGCGGCGCCGGGGCCGCCGATCTGATTTCGGCGCCGCCCACGGAATATGTCCCCACCGGGACGGTCACGGCGACCTCTCCTGGTCAAATCACCGCCTTCGGCGGCGACTTGTACGTGGCTCAGAGCGTTGTCGGCTTCACCAAGGTGACTCCCGCGGGCGTCATGACGAACCTCAGCACCGACACCGGCGGCGCATACGCGGTCGTGAAGACGAGCGCGGTGGCCCTCGGCCAGCTCTTTTGGGTCGAAGGCACAAACCTGCGCAGCTACGCGATCAATGGAACCGGCACGACCTACGCTCCCGCCGTCTCGGCCTCTGCCGCCTCCCTCCTCGACGTGAGCGGCCAGTTGTGGATCGGACGGACGGCCGGCGTCGATCGCTACACGATCAGTGGGGCCACGCTCGGGCCGATCGCCACGATTCCGTTAGGAGCGACCAGTTCCGCCCGCATGGCCCTCGGGGCCGATGGCAACGTGTGGGTCGTGGAGACCGATCCTGCGGCCGGCGGTATCGACAAAGTGACCAGGTGGACCCAGGCCGGTGGGCAGATCGGCGCCACCTATTTGATCAGCAACGCGGCGGCCAATCCGTCGAGCATCGCTCGTGGCACCGATGGAGTGATGTCGATCACCGAGCCGGGCGTCGACAAGATCCTGCGCATGAATGTTGACGGCGGCGGCAATCCGGGCCTCGTGGCCGAGGTCGGCCTTCCGGTCGGCGCCAACCCCCAGACCATCGTGGCCGGACCCGACAACGCGGTGTGGTTCACGCAGAAAAACACCAACAACATCGGTCGCATCGCCGACGGCGCAAGTACCGCGTCGTCGATCAACGGACTTTCGACCGGCTTCGGACCTCAGGGGATGGCACTCGGGGCGGACGCCAACATCTGGGTGAGCGGGGTGAACGGCAACAAGGTAGCCAAGTTCGGTACCGCGCCGGTTCCGACCACGACCACCGTTCCCGCGACCACAACGGTTGCCGCGACGACTGTTCCCGCGACCACCGTGCCCGTCAGTGTGAGCACCCTCGCCACAACCACCGTGCCCGTCACTGTCGCCACCACGACGGCCACGACTGTTCCGACAACGACTGCGCCAGTCATCTCGATCATCGTCACTCGGGTTTGCGTCAAGACGAAAACGGTGACGGTCAGAGTCGGCAAGAAGCGGGTCCGCAGGACCACCTGCCTGAGGTACCGAAAGACTACCTAGCATTAAGTTGAATGGTTGGTTGCCCGGGGCTCTCAGGCCCCGGGCAACGACGCGCCGGGGGTTCCCTCTAAGGCTTCTTCCCTCGAGACCTTGAGGCTTATTCCCTCGAAAACCTCAGAGCCGGAGCGGTCACGTTATGTAGGTCTTCCCGAACATCGCTACGAAGTCGGTCGCCCGCGGCGGCGCACCGGCCGGGCTACTGATCACCACTCCGGTCACGCCCGCCGCGGCCAGTTCGGCGAATGCCTCACGATGTCGTTCGGTCTCATTCCAGTAATCCGAGCCATGCACGCCGTAGCCACTCACGACTTCGAGCGAAGGCCCCCTCGCGCCGGCGGCGTCGCGCATCGTGGCGATTTGATCGGCCAGTTCGGTGTTGGATTCGATGAAGGGCGTCCGGGTGGTCTTTGACAATTCGGCTGTGCCTCCCAACGGCATCCAGCCCTGACACCGCTCGGCGACGCGACGCCGCGTGATCGCGGCATTACCGCCGATCCAGATCGGGATGGGATCTTGAGCCGGACGGGGTTTGGCGATGACATCTCGGGCATCGAAGTGCTTGCCGGTATAGCTGAACGGTTGCCCGCTCCACGCCAACGGAAGAACCTCAAGCGCCTCATCGAACAATGTGTTGCGCTCGTCGAGATCGACACCGAGGGCCCGGAACTCCGACTTCTGGTAGCCGGTGCCGACGCCGAGGATGAGCCGTCCGCCCGAAAGCCGGTCGAGGGAGGCGGCGGTCTTGGCCAACAGCAACGGATTGCGATACGGGATCACTGTGAGGTAGGTGAGAAGACGGATACGGGTGGTAGCCGCCGCCGCGAACGACAATCCGATGAACGGATCGAGGGTCTGATGCCCGCCCGCCGACAACCAGCGGGCGCCCGGAATGGGGTGCTCAGTGAGCGCGAAGCCGTCGAATCCGGCCCGTTCGGCGGCGAGCGCGATCTCGCCGACGGGCCCGGAGTCGAGCAGGTCGCCCTCCGGTCCAGTCGTTTCGGGGTATGCCAGGATGAACTTCACGTGCCTCCTCGTTAGCGGTCGCAGTACGGCGTGATCTTGACACAGTCGTCAAGTGCGATTGGTATCCGTCCTCGACGCGCGGCGGGGCTGAAGCGTGACAACGCCCTTACGGGTGCCGGTAGGGCCGCAGCACTTCGCCCAGCTCGCCCAGGTCCACGCCCAATTCTTCGAGGACGTCTTCGACTACCGCGACATCTTTCATGAGGAACGGCCTGGCATGTGGCTCCATCACTGCGAAGTCGTTGGCGCCCAGGCGGGCCAGGGCGGCACTCGCCCCGGAGCATTTCGACACGGCGGCGACCAGTTCGGCCGATCCCACGCCCATGGCGTGAGCGATGCGTTGCGCCTCCCCGGCGAGACGGAGATGCGCGCTGAACAAAGCGTTATTGATCAGTTTGATGGCCATCGCGTGGCCGAGCGCCCCACAGCGCATGACCGGATCGCCATAGGCGGCGACGACCGCTTCGACCCGTTGCACGGCGTCGGGGGAGCCTCCCAATAGAATCGTGAGGCGTCCGTCCAAGATCTCGGGCGCGGAGCCGCTGACGGGAGCGTCGACAATCTCGACCCCGGCTGGTGCCGCCGCCGCCAGTTCTTGCAGCAGCCGCATGTGGCCCGTTACATGACTGGCGACGACCGTGCCCGGGTGGGCGTGGGCGAGAGCGCCATCCGTCAGCAAAACCTGACGCAGCTGCTCGTCGGAGAACAAGCAGCAAACCACCACGTCGGCGGCGGCTACGACTTCGCCACTGCTCGCGACGACAACCGCTCCCTGCGATCGAAGCGACTCAGAGACATCGGGCCGACGGGCATGAACGACGACTTGGCGACCGGCCCCAAGGAGCCGGGTGACCATGGGCCGGCCCATCTGGCCGGGACCGATGAAGCCAACGACGGGAGAAGACACCATGGCCACGACCCTATTCGGCTACGGCCCGTCTTCCCGTCTCCGCCGAGACGCTGCGCTCGCGTTTGACACCAGCCGCCTAGAACGGATAGGTCCGAATACCCAAATTAGAGGGTTCGTAGGGGAAGCGCCCTTCAACCACGAATTCCGTTGTAGCCTCCAACCGGAACCACGATATGGCCCCTCGCACCCGCCCTCTTCGGCCCGTCAAGCCGCTCCGATCCCCCGACGGGCCCGCTGCAAGACGCGGCCGCGCCCATGAGCCGATCGACGACATCAACAAGTCGATAATCGTCGAGCTGCAGAAGGACGGGCGTCGCAGCTACACCGCCATTGCCCAAAGCGTCGGGCTGTCCGAAGCCGCTGTCCGCCAGCGTGTCCAGAAGCTGATCGACGAAGAGGTCATGCAGATCGTGGCCGTGACCGATCCGATCCGGTTGGGGTTTCGGCGCATGGCCATGGTCGGGATGCGCATCGACGGCGATGCCACCATGGTGGCCGAGAAGCTTTCACGAGTGCCCGAAGTGGCCTACGTGGTTCAGTCGGGCGGCGCCTTCGACCTCTTGTGCGAAGTCGTATGCCTCGACGACGATCACCTCATCGATGTGCTCAACAAGACTTTGCGGGTTTTCCCGGGAGTCCGAGAGACCGAAACATTCATGTATCTGCGACTCCATAAAGAGTCCTACGCCTGGGGAGTTCCCGAGTCATGACCCTGAGCCCGTTTCTTCACGGCTTCGCCCGTCCCGCGGCTCGCGCCGACGAGTTCATCAACATCGTGCGCGGTGTAGGCGCCCGGGTCTTCGACGACCAGGGTCGCAGCTACGTCGAGGGCATGGGCTCGCTCTGGTATTGCCAGATCGGCTACGGCCGGGCCGAAATGGGCGAGGCCATCGGGAAACAGGCCAGCCTGCTCGGCGGGTCGCAGACCTTCGACATGTTCACCAACGCCCCGGCCGAAGCGGTGTGCGCCGAGTTGGCGGCTCTGGCCCCCATGCCCGACGCGCGAGTGTTCCTGGCCAGCGGGGGATCAGAAGCCGTTGACTCCGCCATCAAGATCGCCCGACTGGCTCACACCCAAGCCGGACACCCCGAGAAGACGGTCATAATCGCCCGCTCGCCGAGCTACCACGGCATGACCTACGGCGGCCTCGCGGCGACCGGCATCATGGCCCACAAACCCGGTTTCGGAGCGATGCTGCCCGACGTGGTGCACGCGCCCCAGCACGACCTCGACGCGATGGGCGCATTGTGCGCGCAGCACGCCGGCAAGATCGCCGCCATAATCACCGAGCCGGTGATCGGCG
>JANYDT010000231.1 GCA_025359845.1 Acidimicrobiia bacterium | reverse complement strand
TGGTGTCAAACGGCTCGTTGTGGATCGGCGAGTCAAAATTGCCGCTCGCAAGGACGCACAACGACGCGCTTGTCCTGCCCAAACGGCTAGGCGGAGGACGCCGCGAGCGGTGATTTTGGCCGCCGAGACGCTGCGATCGCGGTTGACACCAGTCACCTAGTTGTCAGGTTCCCCAATGATGACGGTTCATACTCGATTTGAACGCGCCGATCTTTCCCCAACATGGACCTCCTCCCCGCAATGACGACTAGTCTCGTGTCCTCCATGGGGGAGCGCATTCAGACCACTCGACTCGATTCCGGCCTGACGGTGGTCACCGAGACGATGCCCGATGTCCTTTCGGTGACTACGGGCATTTGGGTCGGCGTCGGTTCCCGCGACGAATCGGCGGGCCATGCCGGAGCGAGCCATTTTCTCGAACACCTCCTCTTCAAAGGAACAGCAGACCGGCGCGCCCATGAGATAGCAGAAGAAATCGACGCGGTGGGCGGCGAGATGAACGCTTACACGACGAAGGAATACACCGCCTTTCACACCCGGACGTTGGCCGAAGATCTCGACGTCGGGCTGGGGCTGCTGTGCGACATCGTGTCGATTCCGGCGCTGCGCCCCGAGGAGGTCGAAACGGAACGTCAAGTCATCCTGGAGGAAATCCTGATGCGGGGGGATGAGCCGAGTGATCTCGTGCACGACGTGATCCATGAACTCGCCTACCCGAGCCATGGCCTGGGGCGCGATCCGTTGGGCGAGGCTGACACTGTTGAAGGCCTCGGCCCTGATGAGATCCGTTTCTTCATGGATGAAACGTACGTGGGGTCGTCGATCGTGGTTGCGGCCGCGGGTCGGGTGACTCACGATGAGGTCGTGGCCCGTGTTGCCTCTCGGCTCATCCGCCCCGATGGCCTCGGACCGGCCAAGCGCACGACGCCCGGTCCCCGCTCGGCTTCGCTGGCGGTGCACGAGGAAGACACGGAGCAGACCCATTTGGTGGTGGCCTTGACGGGCATGGACCGCCATGATCCTGACCGCTATGCGATGTCGATAGTTGACCACGTCCTCGGCGGGGGGTTGTCGAGTCGGCTGTTCATGGAGATTCGAGAAAAGCGTGGGCTGGCCTATTCGGTCTACTCGTACCGCGCCGCGTACGAAGACTCAGGGCTGTGGTGCATATACGCGGGCACCGCGCCGGCTCGGGCCACCGAAGTGCTGTCGCTCATCGACGAGGCCCTGAAGACGTTGTTGCAACACGGGGTGACCGCAGCAGAACTGGCCAGGGCCAAGAGTTCGATGCGCGCCGGCACGGCGCTCGGACTGGAGGATTCAGGGTCGCGCATGAGCCGCATCGGCCGAAGTCATCTGCTTCACGGTGAGGTGCTGCCGATCGAAGTCGTTCTCGGTCGCACCGAATCGATAACAGAGGCCGATTGCCGTCGCGTGATCGAACGTATCGTTCCGCATCCACGCATGCTGGCCGCTGTCGGCCCGAGCGAGCCGAGCACGTTCGCCGGCTATGCGTAACCTGTCTCGCGGGTGACCGAAGTAACGTTGCGATCGTGACTCGAATCCGCGTTGGAGTTTTTGGGGCCGCCGGGCGAATGGGCGCCGAAGTGTGTCGGGCCGTATGCGCCGATGAGGATCTCGAATTGGTGGCGGCGGTCGATCCGTTCCATGTAGGAACCCCTGTCTCCCACGTCATGGGAGCCGAGGGGCCGAAGCTGACGATTGCCGCAACGGCTGACGCGCTCATCGAGGCCGGAGCCCAGGTCGCCGTGGACTTCACCGTTTTGAGCGCGGCGCGCGAGAACCTGCGCTGGTGCGCAACGAACGGGGTGCACGCGGTCGTCGGTACGACGGGATTCACGACCGACGATCACGAGGATCTCGTTGCCACGTTTACGCGGAGCAACTGCCTGCTCGCTCCGAACTTCGCCATTGGTGCCATCTTGATGATGCGATTTGCGGAAATGGGGGCGCCGTACTTCGAGACGGCTGAGATAATCGAACTGCACCACAACGACAAAGTCGATGCACCGTCGGGCACGGCGATGGAAACCGCCAGGCGAATGGGAGCGGCTCGCACAAAATGGGCGCGGGACCCTACGACCAAGTTCGTCATGGATGGCGCCCGGGGGGCGCAGGGCCCCGGAGGCGTGCGGGTGCATTCGGTGCGTATGGTCGGCATGGTGGCCAACCAGGAGGTCATCCTCGGAACGACAGGGCAGTCGCTCACGATCCGCCACGACACGACCGACCGCACCAGCTTTATGCCCGGCGTGATTCTGGCCGTCAAGCGGATCAGCGAGCACACCGGGATGACCATAGGACTCGACGCGTTCTTATAGCTCGGCTTTACGCGCTCAGTAGGTCTTCGATACGCGATCGTAACGACCCTATTCCCGTGCCTTTGGGGGCGCTCACCCAGGCGATGTCATCAATCTCGGCGAAGCACTTTTCGGCTAGTTCTGCCTGCCGGGGCGCCATCTTTGAGGGTTTGATCTTGTCGAGCTTGGTGGCCACGATGCCATGAGATACTCTTTCGTGGCGGAGCCATTCCAGCATTTGGACGTCGAGTTTGGTAGGCCCGATCTCGCCATCGACCAGCACGAGCGTCAGCACAAGCGGTTCCCGCTGCAACAAATAGCCCTCGATCATTTCCTGCCACCCGGAGCGCAACGCGCCCGGAACCTTTGCGTAGCCGTACCCGGGTAGATCGACAAGCGTCGACCCGTCGGGACGGGCAAACAAGTTGATGGATTGAGTCCGCCCCGGCGTGTTGGACACTTTGGCCAGCTGTCGGTGGTTGGCCAGCGCATTCAACAGCGACGACTTACCCACGTTGCTTCGCCCGACCACGGCGATCTCGACGGGTGAACTGGGAAGGTCTCGGACCGACATCACCGAACAAACGAAGCGCAACTGCATGGGCTTCGACATCGGGCCGCAGCTTAGTGGCGGCGCGGCCAAGGCGCGGCCAAGGTACCGCCAAGCGCCATCGAGACTATCCTGGGCGGGATGGGGAAGTCGGAGGAGGTAACGCTCAACATCGACGGCCGCGATGTTCGCATCACGAGCCCGAACAAGGTGTTTTTCTCGGAACGGGGCGAGACAAAGCTCGATCTCGTGCGGTTCTACGTTAGCATCGGTGCCCAGTTTCTGGCGGCCAATCGTGGTCGTCCGACTATGCTGCAGCGCTATCCGGACGGCGCTGAAGGGAACTCTTTTTTTCAAAAAAGGGTACCCGAGAATTTGCCCGATTGGCTCGAGACGACGACGGTCAGCACCCCCAACGGCACGACCTCGAGAGCGTTGGTATTGGCTGATATGGCTCACGTTGCCTGGGCCGTCAACTTGGGTTGTCTTGGGTTTCATCCATGGCCGTTTCGCGCCGACCGGCCGCACGGCACCGACGAACTGAGGATTGACTTAGACCCGCAGGACGGGGTCGATTTCGAGATGCTTCGCGAAGCGGCGCACGAGACTCATATGTTGTTTCAGGAGGTCGGCGTCGATGCGTACCCGAAGACCACCGGAAATCGAGGAATCCACGTCTACGTCGCCCTCCAACCGGATTGGGACTCGTTCTCGGTTCGGTCGTGTGCCGTGGCGGTGGCCCGCGAACTCGAACGTCGACGCCCTGACCTGATCACGGCGGCATGGTGGAAAGAGGAGCGAGGCACGCGGGTGTTCGTCGACTTCAATCAGAACGCTCCTCACAAGACGGTTTTCGGTACTTGGTGCGTTCGCGCCAATCGTGAAGCCCGCGTTTCGGCTCCGTTTGTTTGGAGCGAATTGGCGACCGTCGACCCCTCGCAGTTAACGATTGCGACGGTGCCCAGCCGCCTTATCGAACAGGGCGACCCGTGGGCTTCGATGTACACCGCACCCCAATCGTTGGCGCCGCTGCTGGCCCTTCACGAGAGAGATTCAGCCTCGGGTCTACCCGATGCGCCATGGCCACCCGTGTACCCGAAGATGGCCGGAGAGCCGCCTCGAGTGGCGCCCAGTCGGGCCAAGAAGCCCAAAGCGAAGGGCTGACCCTGTCTTATTGCGGCTGAGTGCAGGCCCTGGGGCCTGAGCCATTCCTGGCGAAGGCTAACTTCGTTGGTAGTTGGGGGCCTCGGCGGTGATGAGCACGTTGTGAGGATGGCTCTCAGCTCGGCCGGCGGAGGTGATGCGGGCAAACTTGGCCCGCCGCAAGTCAACAATCGTCGCCGCTCCGGCGTAACCCATGCCGCTACGCAAGCCGCCTACGAGCTGATGGAGAACTTCGCTTATCGGTCCCGTAGCCGGCACCCGACCTTCGATGCCCTCGGGTACGGTTTTGTTGGAGCGCTCCCCTTGCCCGCTGCCGTAGCGGTCGGCGCCGTAACCGGTCATGGCCGCCATGCTGCCCATCCCTCGGTAGGCCTTGTAGCGACGGCCCTCGAAGAGTTCGAGTTCGCCCGGTGACTCGTCGGTGCCGGCGAGTAGCGAACCGAGCATGACGGTCGAGGCCCCGGCCGCGATGGCCTTCACGAGATCGCCTGAGTAGGTGATGCCGCCGTCGCCGACGATCGGAACACCTCGGCGCAGCGCCGCCCGTGAGGCATCCCAGATGGCGCTCAACTGCGGGAGTCCTGATCCTGCCACCACTCGGGTCGTGCAGATTGAACCGGCGCCCACTCCCACCTTCAC
>JANYDT010000198.1 GCA_025359845.1 Acidimicrobiia bacterium | reverse complement strand
GACGCACGAAGGCGTTTGTTCACGGTCTTGGATATTAGTCATTTTGTTGCTCCTGTTTTGGTTTCCGCTCAATAGACGCACGAAGGCGTTTGTTCACGCACACCCGTAGGCGCCCACCCGGACCCGGAACGGGTTTCCGCTCAATAGACGCACGAAGGCGTTTGTTCACTCCAGCCATCAGCCTCATGGCGAAGTCCGGCACCACCCGGTTTCCGCTCAATAGACGCACGAAGGCGTTTGTTCACCCGTCAGAATACTGACGACATAATAGGTCGACTCTGAGGGCTGTTTCCGCTCGATAGACGCTCGAAGGCGTTTGTTCACGCCATAAGGCCAATGGAAATTCTAGAATTGCTCGTGTTTCCGCTCAATAGACGCACGACGGCGTTTGCTCACACCGGCTGTATAACTGTAAGCCGTCAAAGTCACCGGTTTGGCTCAATAGACGCACGACGGCGTTTGTTCACCCGATACTTTCGTCGTCGGAGCACCCTTGCAACTTCGGGTGTCCATCCAACAAACCCGAGAAGCGCTTTTCTGTGAAGGCTGCCATCCAATAGGCGCACAATGCGTTTTGTTCACACCGATCACGCGGTTCATCGAGAAAGGGATGACAATATTCGAACCATTTAGACGCATGGAGGCATTTCTTCACACGTCCGTACACCTTCCGGGCGACGACCGGCATCGCCGACGCCGTGCGGCGCACCAGCCCTTCGACTGTGAGGGCTGGCCACTCGACCATCGGATTTTTCCAGCGAACCGAAAGGAAGCCGTGAATCTCATCGAAGATGACCCCGACGCAGTCGTCCTTCCCCCGGGAACGCTGATCCAGGCCGTACTCGATCCCCGCAATCTGCAGGCTGCTTGGGAACATGTGCAGGCTTCCGACATCGAAGACGGCGAGCCGTCTCCGAGCGTGCTGCGCTTCGCGAAGGACGTGTCAGGCAGTCTGACGGCACTTTCCGAATCGTTGAGTGCAGGCACCTGGAAGCCGTCTCCGCTCACGGCGATCAACATTCCGAAAAGGACTGGTGGGGCGAGGACACTGCAGGTGCCGTCAGGGCGCGATCGCGTTTTGGAACGGGCAATCGCACAGATCATCACTCCCAGAGTCGACCCCCTACTCGGGCCAACGTCGTTCGCCTACCGACCCGGCCTCGGCATACATGACGCCTTGCAGGAAGTGGCACGGCTGCGCGATTCTGGATTCGCATGGGCGAGCCGGGGCGACATCAAGGATTGTTTCGATCGGATCAACCGGGCCCGGCTGCTGCGGCTTGTCTCGATCGAGATCGACGATTCCTGGTTGTTGGCGACCATCGCCGCCCTTCTCGACCGCCCAACTTCGGTCGGGTCGAGGTTCGTCCGAACTCGCGTCGGTCTGGCGCAGGGGTCGGGCTTGTCGCCACTGCTCGCGAACCTTTACCTGGAGGAGTTTGATGCTGCGATTCAACATGCAGGGTTTCCGATCATCAGATATGCCGATGATTTCGTCGTGATGGCCGAGACGCCACTCGACGCTGCTGCCGCGGCCGAGGTCGTCCGATCGGCGGCCGAGTCGATAGAACTCGAAGTCAACATCGACAAGACCGAGGTGATGGCCTTTCAGGAGGGATTCGCCTTTCTGGGCGAGGAGGTCAACCACCGCTACCCGGTTCTCGACGGCCACATGCGCCGTGACGAGCCTCTTCGAAAGGCCCTTTATGTGGGCCACCAAGGATCAGGGGTCCGAATCGACAGCGGGCGCGTCGTAGTCGCACGCGACACCAACGAACTTTTGAGCGTGCCTTCCAGCCATGTTGGTCGCCTCGTGTTGTCAGGATCGGTCGGTCTTACCTCAGGAGCGCGAGCGTGGGCGTTGCGCGAGGGGGTCGATGTGGTTTTTCTCAGCCGCCGCGGCGGCTTTGAAGGCTCACTGTTGGGAGCGCAACTGGGCGACGCGCAACTGCGGCGCGCCCAGTACGTGAGCACCGGCGATCCGGTGGTGAGGCTCGCGATGGCCCGTGTATTCGTCTCCGGCAAGCTGGCCAACCTCCGTGCGCAGCTGCGTCGATCGGTGCGCCGTACCGCGGGCGGAGCACTGCCAGAAGCCATTCAGCAGATTTCGTCCTACTCGGCGCTGCTGGACGATGCGTCGACCGTGGATGAAGTCATGGGCATTGAGGGCATTGCCTCGAAGGTTTACTTCGGATGTTGGTCGTCGTTGCTGCCGGAGACGATTCCGTTCGAAGGCCGAACCCGTCAGCCGCCGGGTGATGTGGTCAATGCCGCTCTGGGCTACGGCTACGCCATTCTCGAAGGCGAGTGTGTCAGCAGTCTGGTGAGCGCCGGCCTCGATCCGATCGCAGGATGGATGCATGCCGATCACCGCCGCCGACCGTCGTTGGCACTCGACCTCATGGAGGAGTTCCGCCCGCTGATCGTCGACACAGTGGTGATCGAACTCTTCAGACGCGGCGCTCTCGGAATTGAACACGGGCGAGCCGAGCAGACTCGCGCCGGCGTGTGGCTGACCAGCGAAGGGCGCAAGCGTTTGGTCGCGGCCCTTGAGGATCGACTTCTCACGCGCGTTGGCTATCCACCTACCGGCCAACGAGTCTCGTATCGACGGGTACTTCGACTGCAGGCGGCGGCGCTGGCCGCTGTGGTTCGGACCGGCGGGCGTGCCTACCGGTCGGTCGGGTGGCGGTAGCCGTGCGTGTGGTGATTGCCTACGACGTGAGCATGGACCGCCGCCGGGCCCGGCTTTCGGCCCTTCTGGCCTCCTGGGGCGACCGCGTACAAAAGAGCGTCTTCGAGTGCTCGTTGGAGCCGAGTGAGCTTTTCGACGTCTTGGCCAGGGCTTCGTCGATGATCGATGCCGATACCGACTCGCTGCGCGTCTATCGTCAATGCGTGGATTGCGGGCGCGAGGCGACAACGTTCGGGCAGGCGACTGTCGTCTCCCCCGACCCCTACTGGGTGGTGTGAAGTGAAGGCGCGACGCAAGACTCGACTCTGGAATGGAACCGTGGTGGTCGGTCAGGCCGCGTTCACCGCTGCCCTTGCCTCGGGTTTCGGCCACGGGATCGAATCGCAATGGTGTTTCGTCGCCCGCGACGGAGTGGCCGCGGGCGTCATGGGAGTTGGGTGGATGAGCGCCGTCAAAGGCCGCCGGTCAATGCTCAATGGACTCGGTACGCTTCTCTACGTGCCTGTCCTGCTACCCGGCTGGCCCGATGCGCTCGGCGACCGCATAGGCGATCTCGGAGAACAGTTCGCCGAAGTTCGCGTTGTGGGGTCTCGCCGGCTCCCCGACCTGCGACAGGTGACCAATGGCACGCTAGAGGCGAGGCCCATTATCGAGGAAGTCGTCGATGACCTAAGGGTCGCGCTGGCCAACGACGACCCGAAGACGCCCACTTCGATCATGATCAACTGCCCGTGGTGGATTGCCGTCGGCCTGGGTCAAGCGTTCGGGAGCCACGCCGCGAACCCAACCAGAAACCTTCGGTTTCTGCATCGTCCAGCGGGAACCGATCCAATCGAATTCGGATTTACACATACGGAAGCACTGGACGCAGCCCGGCCGACGGCGGTGACCGGTTCGCACCTGACCGAGTCGGCCCATCCAGTCGCGACGGGTGCGGTGGTGCAGATGACGGCGACCAAGATCGACGACGCCCGCATCGGGCCAAAGATCCAAGCCAAGAGTGGGAATACACAACCGGTCTCGGACATGTTGAGCTGCGGCATCGAGCTAGGGCTTGTGCTTGAGCGGCTCGAGGCGGGCCGGAATGACCCCCTGCAGATTCATGCTGCGATGCCGCAACTGACGGCCCTCGCATTAGGCTATTTCTTGGCACCGCGTAGTTGTACCGATCACCGGATCCGAAAATTCGAATTCATGCAATTTCGACCGGGAATGCCAACGCCGCTGAAGGTTACGTTCGAATGACCGAGGCCATCGTAAACCTGACAGTTCACGAGGTTACGGTAATGAGCAACGGGTCAGGCATCTCCTTTCCGGCATCGGGCACGGAAGCGCGGATCGTCGAGCGAACCGACTCCGTCGCTTCCGTGGTCACGGACGGTGGACCCGTGCCTACCGAGACGGTATGGCACGGCGAGGTGAGCAACCTGCCACCGCCGAAGCCCGGGACGACCTTTCTCGTGTCCCGCCTTGTGGCGATGGCTGTTCCCGATCGTGACGATCTCGTCTTCCCGTCCCGAGAAGTCCGGGACGCATCCGGTCGGATCATCGGTTGTTCGGCGCTCGGACGCATCGCGTCGTCATAGTTGGAGCCGCCGGGACGGATAGACGGAGCCGCCGGGAGGGCCGGTGTGAGCGCGTCAGTGGAGCAGTTCCAGGACGACCTTGGCGACAAGTTCGCGCACCTTCTTGGGAATCGCCGCGATGGCCTTCGGCAGATCAATCGACTGCTTGTAACTGAGGCTGCGTGTCGTCTGATAGCTCAGGCTGATCAGCAGTGTGGGAAGGGTCAGTCCCAAGCCCGAAGCTCCTCGCCATAGAAATGCGGCTATCGGTATTGGAATGGCTAGGCACAAGAGAGCAATCGATCCCGATTGCGGCTTGCGGATTACCACGAGACCGGCCACCAACCCTAGGCCCATGGCCCAAAAAAACGGGCCAACTACGGTGAACGGCAATCCCCGAGCCAGCGCCAGTCCAACCACGGGGGCGAGTGCACTGGACCCGACGAAGAGGGCATTCCACGGAAGGCCGCGGCAGGTCGAGTCCTTGAGGGCGGAACAATCCGAGCGAGATAGAAATGACGCGCCCGGCGCTACGACTACCTGGTGGGCCTTAATGTTCAGAACCCGCCGAGAACCCCGAGCAGCCAAACGTGCGGCTTGGCTACGACGGCGTCCCGTACTTCCATAGCGGGCTCAGATCCGGCCGGACCCGCGGCAAACGTCGTCGACTCGAGCACCCAACCCATGAGTACGACAGCGAGACCGAACAAATAGAAGCACACGTACGCCGTAACCAAGAACGGCCACGTCGCTCGGCCGTTCGAGCCGAGCCAGCCCAAGCAGGCCCGCAACCCGTAGATGAGCCCCACCCACGCGTAGATCGGCAGCGACCACATAGCGAGCCTGTTGACATGTGGTGGAGGCCGGCCCCGAAGGCGTTCATAGACGAGAGCCAACAACCAGACAGTGACCGATGCGCCGGTCAGCGCGACGGCCTCGCGCCGATGCAGGCATAGCCACGGCAATCCGAAGCCGAGCGCGATCTTTACCCCGTAGGCAACCCAAAAGATGGCGTGGCGGACCTTGGAATTGGGATAATCCGGGGAATGTCGGAGGTTGGGCGCCCTGGCCCGCTCGCGACTCATGGTGTGCGGTCGTCATCCTCTTTCCCGTTCCAGTCGTTCAGCATGTACCTTGACTGATACACCAGAAATTCGAACGCCAGCAAGGCGATGAACGCAGACCAGAAGGCGTAGCGGTGGTTCGGCGAACTGAGGGTCAGCAGGACCGACACGGCGGCGGCCGTGAAATGCAGGCCGATCGCTTTGATGAGAAAGTCGTTCGGTCGAGGCAAGCAGATATACGAGAGCAGGGCCCGAGTCTCCCGCAGCGTGTACTTCGGAACGTCAGCATCGACGGTCCGCCCAGCCGCCGTCGCGGAGATGCCCTCCCATAGCCGGCGGCCGTGAAACAGCAGTTCGACCGAAAGTGCACCGAGACAGGCGACAATGGCCAGAAATATCAGGAAGACAATGGCTCGAACTCTGGCGATACCACTCGTGTTGCCTTCGAGTGCCACGATGCTTGAGTCATAAAAAGCCGTTGTCGGAAGGCCGTCTATCGTGTCGACGTGCCCGTGCGAGTTGTGGATGAGTGCGTAGATCGACCGTTCGATATGTCGTCCGTAATAGCTACGAACGGTCGCTTTAGCCATTTGCGTAATGGTGTACGCACTTATGAGAATTGGGACCAGCGCGACCGCCCCCCACTTCCAATCGGCGGGCGGAGGGCCTTTCGTCTTGCTCTGGGAGTCAAGAGCGAGAACTGCGCCGACGGCGATCAGAATCGATCCGACGAAACCGGTGAGAAGGGCCGTAAAGTTCTGGGCGTCGTTCGAGACCTTGCCCATCTCGGCCGTCAAGACGAGCAGCTCGGCCTCGGCCCTCTTGGCCGTCAAGTCAACACTCGTGTCCATCGGTTCGGACATTACGTAGTGAACGTCTCGCATGGAAGGCAAAACGGTTGGAACGGCGCCGCCTTTGCGAACCCTTTGCGGTGTGTCACTTGAATGGCGCGGCGCCCACCAGGGCTATTTTACGTTCAGCGCTTGTTGCAGTCCAGCACGTGCCCGGTTGATTTGCAGGCGCTGCAAGTGAGCTTACCGAACATGTTCTGCAACTTGCCCTTGCAGCTCGGACAACACGTCCCATTGCCATTGGAGTCAGAGCATTTAGCCATCGAAGGCACCTTTCTCTGCTTGCGCGAATCGTATTTGGGTCTTTCCTATCATTGATGGATACTCACCTCGGCGATGCGCCCGATCGGTTCGGGCGCAAGGGTGGTCCGCGCCGCCGTAACGAGGCGGGTCGAAATCATGAATACTTCGCTTGCGGGTCGGTCTTCGGGGTGAATCCGTGGTGCCAGAGCAGGCTGTGGAGCCGCTCGATGAACACCCTGCGCATGTTGGTCACCGTCATGAGCGACGCCACCGAAGCATCCAGAGCGTCCCCGATCGACTGAACCCCACCCCGCCTGAGGGAATACTGTTCGAAGTCGGGGCCGAGATGCTCGATGGGCTCTGACAGCTCGAGAAGGGGACGCTCCGGAAGCTTGACACCGGACCGTGAACCGTTCTGAGAGAGCGGCGCCCCCCACTTTCTGGATCGATCAGCGGCCGCGTCGAACTCGACGGAGAAAATCGTCACAGTCCCCGTCCAATGCCAGCGGATCGTGCCGATGACGCCCTTTGGCCAGGAAAATTTGTCGATCGCCTCATCGGAAGCTCGTTCGATTTCGGCCCAGGAGTCTCCATTGACGCTGACGTCCAGCTCCAATTGCCAGTGCAGCCAATCGGTGCTCCAGTGGCGATCCACGACACGCCTCACGGCTTTCACCTCCCGCCTGGCCAGCGCCGAGAGGAGCTGTGAGTCGATGCCCAACAAGGCTTCCCGGGCCGCCGCTGATCGATCCAGTCCGAACGCCGAGATCGTCACCTGACCCAACATCGTCGGGATCCGATTCGGATCTTCGATCTCGTCGGCCATCTCGTCGGCCAAACCGCTTTCTTCTTCCTGCGGGTCCATGCCCTCTCCGATCCATCGCGTCCATCGCGTCCAGTGCCCAGCTTTTGGGAAGTTATCGCGCAGGGCGCTCTGATCGGTTGAGAATCAGCCCGAACGACAAAAATTTGGATCGAACGGCTCCGTCTTTGCGAACCCTTTGCGGTGTGGTGACTTGAATGGCGCGGCGCCCACAAGGGCGGTCGACCAACGCTGACCTTAAGGGGCGCTCGTGCAGTTCTGTCCAACATGTGGCGACCAAGAGCCCGGCGGGCCCTGTCCCAAGCCAACGTGCCTGGACGGGGCCGCTCTGGCGGAGCGGGCACCGGAGCGAGTGCTCGTGCCTGAAGGAGGGGTACCCCGCTCGACTTGGCGTCGTTCCTGGCCCAGCGAGTCGCCTTGTGGAACGACCTCGACTCGGCGACGAGGGCCGGCGAAGAGTTGGCCACAATCGTGCGAACGAACGGCGGAAGCGGACCCGTTAAAGCTTTGGCGCCGTTCGCCGGTGAGCCGGCCGAGGAATTGGCCGTCGTTCATAGCAACATCGGCCGGGCATCGCAGCTGATCGAGAGTACAAAGTCTGAGATCGCCGGCCACGAAGCGGGCATCGCCGCGATCAAGCGCCGCAATGCGATGATCGTCTGGGCGATCCTTGTAGGAATCTTGATCGCGGTCATCATCATCGTGAAGCTGGCGAGCTAGCACGATGGCGCTTCTCGACAAGGCGGGCATCGCTGAACATCGCACCTCTATAACCGAGCTTGAGGGCAAGATCGACACTCAGAAACTCCGAATACGGAGTTTCGGGGCGCGGGGGGCGCAAGCCGCGGCCCGCATCGTGGAGCGCGCCACGTCGGACTTGGCCTCCAATCTGCAGAACGTTCACGAGTTCGCGAGCCAGTCGCTGCCGGCGGCCCTGCAGCCGTGGGAGGCCGGCCCCTGGGGGAGTTGGCAGCCTGCACCGAGCGAGTCGCCAAGCGTGTTGCGGGTCGGAGCGTTCGTCGAAGGGCGCTCGAACTGCTTGCTCCCCAATCCAATGTGTCAACCACTGATCGGCTCGTTGCGGCCCATTGTGATCGCCAGTCGAGGGGCCGAGCAGGCGACGATGGCCAACTCGGTCCTCCAGTCGATATTGATGCGCACAGCCATCATGTTCCCGCACCAATCGCGCTACACCCTGCTCGATCCCGCCGGAAACGGCATTGCCTTTCCGATGTCGAGTCGACTCGATCGCGTTTCGCCCGCGACCGGTGATGTGCGGCGCGACCTTGATCAGGTCACCCTGGAGATCCAGCGCATCATTTCGACTTATATCGACGCGTCGACCCCATCCTTCGAACTGATCGACGACGAAATGCGCCTCAATGAGGCCTTCCACTTTGTTTTCGTGGCTGACTTCCCCAATCGATATGACCTTCGTGCCGCGGAGGCATTGCAGTCCATCGCCCGGACGGGCCCGAAGGCCGGCGTGTACGTGGTGATGCACGCCAACCAAGATCATTCCGTGAGCGGCGAGTATGAACGCTACGCCCTCGAAAACCCGTCGGTGATCTCGCTCGAAAATCTGTCGACGACTGCAGAGGGGGTCGCCGGATCGATGGCCCTCGACGGTGCCCCCAGCGCAGGTTTGCAGGACATCATCTTCAAGAAGCTTCGTGATTCTCCCCGACGCGATCAGAGCGTCGACTGGGAGAAAGTCGGCGCCATCCCTCAAAGCCGCTGGTGGACGGGTTCGGCCGAGGATCGGATCGAAGCCCCCATCGGTCGCCACGGGGCCAACCGTCCGCTCAACATTTGGTTCGGAACCCACGAAACGGAGGTTCGTCCGTGCGTCCACGGTGTGCTCGGCGCGATGCCGGGTGCAGGGAAGTCAACTCTCTTCCACAACACCATCACGTCGCTGGCGATCAGGTACAGCCCCGAAGAGCTGCGGCTGTACCTGATCGATGGCAAGTTTGGGGTGGAGTTTCAGCCGTACCGTGAACTTCCTCATGCCGAGGTTGTAAGCCTTCGAACGTCACCCGACCTGTCGCGCAGCGTTTTGGCTGAATTGGGGGCGGAGATGGGCCGCCGCAACGCCACCTTTATTCGCCACAAGCTCTCTGACCTCAAGGGGTACCGCAACGCCGGGAGTCCCGAGGGTCGAATGCCGCGTCTGCTCCTTGTGATAGACGAATATCAGCAGCTGTTCGATGGCGACAAAGACGGTGAAGCCTCGGCCAGCCTGTTGCGAATTTCTCAACAGGGTCGAAGTGCTGGTATTCATATGCTGCTCGCCTCCCAACGGTTCGATTCATCGGCGATGCTGCATCGCACCGACATTTTCGGCAATATTCACCTCCGCATTGCCATGCAGATCGCTCAGCCCGATATCGCAGCCCTTGTCGACTTCGGTCCCAAAGGGCGCCGGCTCATCTCGGCCACCTGCGATCAACCCGGTCGACTTGTGCTCAACGATCGGGCCGGCGACGACGACAAGAACGTCGCCGGAAAGGCGGCCTTTCTGCCATCGAGTCGCCGCGACGATATTCTGCGGGCGCTGCGAGTGATGGCGACGAAGCTGCCACCGGGCGGGGCGCCCCGGACCATCGTATTCAATGGGCACGCGCAACCCGAGTTGATCGATAATCCGCTCCTCGGAAGGCTGTGTCAACAGAAGAAATGGCTCACTCCTGATGAGCTTGAGGGGCTGGCGCGGTCGACAATCGGTCAGGGCGGATTGGAAGTTTCGGACTGGCTCGCAGCCGAGCGCCCTTCGGCGTTGTTCTTCGGACAGGAGTTCAACGTGCGGGGCCACTCGATGGCCGTTCTCCGGCGGCGCCCGAACGAGCACGTAATGGTGATCGGTGAACGGCACCAGGAACGCGTGGCGATGGTGGCGGCCGCGATGCTGAGCGGAGCGGCGGCGGAGGGCCCGGCCGGTATCGAGTTCTGGGTGAGCGACCGAAGCGTTCTTCGCACCCAATGGGCGCGCTGCTTCTTGGTTATAGCCAAAGGGCTCCGTGACGCCGGCTATAAGGTGCAGTACGCCCGGACCGAGGAGGACTCGCAGAAGCTGATCGAAGCGGGCTTGGTCGAGGTGAATCGCCGTCGGGCGATGCCGGAGGAGAGCCGGATCGATGAGCCGACTATCATCTTGGTGCTGAGTGAGCCTGACCGGATCGGGGAGCTGTCTCGCACGACCGATGACTTCGGGTTCAACGACTCGACCCTTGGGGTGACACTGCGCCAAATCATCGCTCACGGACCGGCCGCGGGCGTACATCTAATCGCAAGCGCATCATCAGTAGGAACGATGAAATCGGTGTTGGGGGAGAAGTCGATCCAGAACGATTTTCGGCACCGGATTGCGATGCAGATGTCAGAAGACGACTCCTTCGGCTACATCCGGTCAAGCGCTGCTTTCAAATTACAGACCGACGACGAGCCCCGTCCGATCAGCGCCCTCCTGTTCGATAGCCAACGCCAACGCAGCGTCAAGTTCAAGCCATATTCGATCGAGCCGCCGAACGAATCCGAAGCATCGGCCGGCGGCACCTTCATCGATCAGGTCGCTACTCTCACGGCCGGCTTCGGAAAAAGGGCTCTATGAGCATGGACGAAGTCCACGCGGAGTTGATCCGGTTCGAGGCCGAGCTGCAACGGTTCAACGACTCGCTCAAGCAGGGAGTATGGGCCCTAGAGCGTGAGCACGACCGCGTCGATGGCATTTGGCGTGACGACTTCCGCAAGCAATACGACGCCCGGTGGAAAGCGTTCGGCGATCACGCGAAGCGATACACGAGCAACGAGGCGCAAAGGTACTCCGCCTTCATCCGGTCCAAGATTCAACGTGTGGCCCAGTATCTTCATGGCTGACCTGAACGTCCTCCTCCGAGGACTTGTCACCTACGAGGCGACGTTGAACAGCCACAACGACTCCGTAACCGAGGCGTTCGCCACGTTGAAGACCGCCCTCCGCCGCCTCGGCGCAGTGTACGAGGGCACGGGCGCAAAGGAGTTCGAGTCGCATTGGGCTCGGACGCAGGTGAACTTCGAGGACTACATCGCCGGGAGCAAAGCCATTCGGCTGCTATTGGTCGAGCGTATAGAAGCCTTGCGGGCTGCTGACCGGGCCGGGGGCTTGTAGTGGTTGCTCCACAACGGATTGCGGCGGTGATTTCGAACGTTCGAGTTGAACTCGGCCGGTGGGCGGCCGTTGCCAGTGGGGCAGAGCAGCAAGGCAATATCTCAGTTCGTCTCGGCCAAGAGCAAGCGGCCCGGGCCGAACACGCGGCCGCGATCGCCGCGGACCTGGTGACTCAACACACGACCGTGGTAACCGCTACGAGAGGGGAGTCGGATCATGCGTTGGCGTCGGCCGATGAAGCCCGCCGAAAAATCGACCAAAGAGTCGCGAGTATCGAACGGACGCGCGACTTCGCGGCGCAGATGCTGGCCGCCTGGCAATCGGAGCTCGGCGCAGCGCAGCATTGGCAGGCTCGGGCCGAGAAACGAGTCGCCGCTGCGGAACTGTGGGTCTCGCGAGCGCAAAGTGAAGTGGCTGGTTGCCAAGGCCAGTTGAGTTCGGCCGAGCGGCGCCTTTCCGCCTGCCGGCGCGACCCCGAAAAGAGGAACTGCAATAGTGAAGCGAGGTCGGTCGCCCAAGCACAGGCCGAATTGCATCGGGCGATCGCCAACTTGGCCGCCGCGAAGGAGGAGCTGCATAACGCCCGTGACGAACTCGCCCGAGCCCTGGCCAGGGTGCAGTGCTGTTCAACCGCGGTGAGGCACGCCGACACCGCAGTCGCCGCCGGCCAGAGGGCCCTCCTGCAGGTGGCCGAGGCAAGTCATTCGGTGGCCCTGGCTCTTGACGACGCCCGGCGCGCTGAGGAGGCGGTCGGTCGAGCGGAAATCCATCTTGGGGCCGAAGACGACTCGGTCACGGCCATGACGTCTTTGGCCGCTCGGGCCCGACGAACCATCGACGAGGCGCGCAACGCCATGCGGCGAGCTTCTGGCGACTATGAGGGCTGCCGACGTCACGTGAGCGATGCCCAGCGTGACCTTGGGCTGCGTATCGAGCGTCTTCGCGATTTCGATCGCGGCGGGCTGTAAGAGCGACCCATGGCCGATACCGCCTCTTGGACGCTCGAACACCAGACGAGAGCGTTGCAAACTGGTCGTAGCGAAGCCGCCGGCCTGTGGCGAGACGATGCCGCAAAGTACGTGAACGAGCGGTTTCTCGGGCCCCATGAAACGGCCGCCGACAGCATGGTGGGGCACCTGAAAGCGATTGAGCGAGGTCTTGACGATCTGACTTCATGCGTCCGCGACTTGAGATCCCAACAAGAGGTGGCCCATGAGAAGGCGGAGGGGGTGCTCGAAGAGCTGACGCTCGCTGATCAGCAGATCTCGGTCGCGTTCGATGGCATCACGCGGTCTTTAGGCTACGAGGATGCCGCCCGCCGGTACGAGGCCCAGGCCCTTCAGGCGGCAGAACAGGCGGGCTCGTGCTGTGAGGGATGCGCGTCGGAAAGCGGCTCGTTTATGTCCGTCGCTGCGCCACGTATTGAGACTGCACTGGGCGGCCTGGCCACGGGTCAGACCGTCCTGACCGCGGATGAGACGGCGGTGCTCAATTCCTATCTCGGGCCATCCGGATATTTGGAGATGAATGCCGCACCGAGGGAAGGAAAGCTGGAGAGGCTTGAGGCCAGTTCCCACGACATCGCTACGTTGATGAAAGTTCTGCTGAAGCTGCCGCACTTCGAAGGACAAGTCTTCCGGGGAGTGAATCTCGATGACTCGAAACGAGCAAGGTACGTGGTCGGACAGCGCCTAACCGATAACTTCTTCACCAGCACGTCGTCGGAACGATCGCCCGTCTACAGCGCCACGAATACGCAGTTTGTGATTGAGGCCAAGGACGGCCGATCGGTGGGCGCTCTGGAGAGGTTCGACGAAAAGGAAGTAATCCTTCCTATCTTTTCGTCGTTCCTGGTTACTGCGCATGATGTTCTTCCCGATGGGACGCACGCCATCCGCATGACACAGGTCTGACCGAGCCCGACATCGCCGCGATGAAACCGGCCTACGGATCAACCCGATAGCGGCCCTTCGGTTCGGGCGCTTTCGCCGGAGCCGGCGCGGGCGGTGCGGGCGCCGGCGCGGCGGGTGTGGCCGACTGGCCACTCCCGCGAGCAGAGGAGCGAGCGGGTGCTGGCGCGGCGCCGCCGAACCACTTGCTGGCACCGGTCTCGATCATCTTGATGATGAACAGGGTCACGGCGAGGCCGGCCATGATGGCGATGATCGGCGTCATCGGCGTGACAATCGCCGGTAGGGCCGCCATTGCGCGCCACCAACTTGGCTTCTTGGCCAATCGGGTAGCCGCCCAGAACCACAACGGGCATAGCCCGGCGATGAGCGCCAAGCCCCACCATCGGAGCGTGACGATGAGAGCAAACCCGGCGCACCAAATCCCGATTTGGAGAATGGCCAGCGCGATCAGCGCTTCCAGCCGCCGCTCCTTCAAAGTGGCCAGTGACACGGCTGCCCACATGACCCACGCCCGGGGCGGGAACACTTTCAAGTCGCGGGTCATGAGGTTCCGAAAGGTCCAATCGGCGTAAAACCGTTGATCGCCAGGAAACCGGTTATCGCATAAGTAGTCGTGGATCACGGCCGCGTCGGTGTATACGCCGTAGCGTCGAAACAACCATTCCGCCGATCGGGGTATCGAAGCCAAGTCGGTGCGAGTGCCCTTCGCTATCACCAACCGGCAGAGTCCGTCAGGGTCAGAAGCGGGTCGCGACGCGGCGAGCAAACAGTCGGCCTTATCGCAGCCGGCGAAGCACCGTCGGGCCTCGTAGAAGAACGGCTCGGCCAACTGCCACTGGCCGTCGGCCTCCCCGCTTTGCGGCTCCTGCAATATCAGCGTGCCGAATACTCCTGGTGGCCCGTCGTCGGGCGATGATTCGTTGTTCGACATGGTGCTCCCTCGGTTGGTCGCATTGTGCCACCGCCAGTCCCACCGCGCCACCGCCACTCCTACCGCGCCCATCGAACCTCCGCCCCGCCGTCGCCAGAGGAACACAGAGGCCCGAGGCCCTATGGTGACCGACGATGCAGGACCGGTTCAAAGCGCTGCGCACCCTGAACGTGCGGCGCTATTTCGCCGGGCAAGCGGTCTCGATGATCGGCTCGATGATGCAGATGGTCGCTCAGGGTTGGCTCGTGCTGCGGTTGTCCGGCTCGGCCACGGCGCTCGGCTCGACGGTTGCGCTCCAATGGCTTCCGCTCCTCGTCCTCGGCTCGTGGGGCGGTGCCATCGCCGATCGCGTCGACAATCGCAAACTCCTGATGGCCACTTCTGCCATCTCCGCGTCGCTGGCGTGCGGGCTCGGCGTTATGACCACCACCGGTGTCGTGACGGTGCACTGGGTGCAGGTGTTCGCCGTTGCACTGGGCTTCGTCACGCCCTTCGAGCAGCCCGCGCTGAAAGCGTTCATCTACGAGTTGGCCGGACCGGCCGATGTCGCCAACGCGGTTGCCTTGGCGTCGATGCTGCCTGCGGTCGCCCGCCTCGGGGGGCCGGCGATCGCCGGCGCGCTGATCGGGGCCGTCGGCATCGACTGGTGCTTCTACGCCAACGCCGCGTCGTTCCTTTTCGTGATCGTCGCCCTGGCCTCGCTGCGGGTTCAGGGCCTGCACGAACGACGCAGCGCCAACCGGGAGAAGGGCCAAGTTCGAGCCGGACTGGCCTACGTCTGGCGGACGCCGCTGATACGGCGCCCGATTGCGGTGATGTTCGTGGCCGGGCTGCTGGCGTACAACTTCTCGACGATGATGCCGAACATGGCGAAGTTCGTCTTTCACGTCGGAGCCGGAAAGATGGCCGGCGCAATGGCCGCCAGTGCCATCGGAGGGTTGCTGGGCGGCCTCACCGCAGCGGGCCTGCGCAACACCACTTTTCGCACGCTTTCCGCGGCCAGCTTGGGGTTTGGGGCGAGCCTGTTGGCGTTCTCGTTGGCCCCGAACTATCCCGCGTGGGTCGCGCTGTCTTTCGTGATCGGCATCAGCTCGTCGCTGTTCCAAGTCATCCACACCACGATGCTGCAGCGCAACACCGAGCCGGCCATGCTCGGACGGGTGATGGCTCTCAACGGCATCGGCTTCATGGGCACCACTCCATTCGGGGCGCTGCTCAGCGGATGGCTCACGGCCCATATCAGCGGCCGCGTCCCCTTCTCGTTGGGCGGATCGGCATTGATGGGATGCGCCCTGTTTCTGTGGATGGGCGTCACCCAGGGCCCGACCCGGCGCTTTGTACGGCGCGCAACGCCGCTCCCCGCCAGCGTGTCATCGGCTTCAACGGTGGGCTGACGCGCCCTCCATGCACGGCCCGACGGGATCGGCTCGAAATGAAACCGGGTCACACGCCTGGCGTTTCCCGCAGATGACGGAATCCGGCCAATAGCAGCAGGTCGTATATGGCTTTCATGACCCCGCCGATGATGAGCGGCCAGCCGAAGTTCGAGTGTTTGAGCAGCCATCCGGCGATCGCCGGGGTGGTGGCACCGGCCAAGGGTCGGGCCACGTTCGTGTACGCCGCCGCAGCGGCCCGTTCCGCGGGCTCGACCACGCTCATGACATAGCTCTGACGGGCGGGCACGTCGAGTTGCGACAGCAGGGCTCGAGCCAACAGGAACGCCACCGCGGTCGGTCCGTTCGGAGCGAGGGCGGCGCCGATGAGCAAGAAGTTGGCCGGCAAATGAGTGAACACCATGGTGCGCACGAGGCCGATCCGAGCGGCGATGCGGGGCGCCGACAACGCACTCGTGGCCGAAAGCAATTGCGTGAACAAGAAGAGAAGGCCGAGCTTGCCGAGCGAGAAATGGTGGCGGTCGGACAGCCACAGCGCCACGATGGCCTGGCCCACAAGCCCGCCGCCGGCCGAATCGATGGCGAACAGGACGGTGAGGCGTTGCACGACCCGACGCGACTTGTCGAGTTTTGGTGGGCGTTTGGGGGAGGACGGATCGCGGGGCGCGCCGGGTCCGTACAGGAGTCCGGCCACCAGTCCGGCCACGGCATAGAACACGAACACCATGCGAAGGCTGGCCAGCCGCGACCAGTCGAAGGCTCGGCCTATCCGCTCGGGCAGCCCCGCCAATCCCGATCCGATTGCGGCACTGGCGAACGCGACGAGGTTGTAGCGGGCGAACATGGTCGTCCTGTTGGCGGGCGTCGACGCCTCGGCGAGCAAGGCCTGCTCGGCCGGCAGCAGTGGGCTCACATCGCCACCTGACGGGTTCAGCGGGCCAATTGCGGCGACCAACCCGAGCACCAACAGCCACGGCACCCAGGCGAACGCAATACCGGTGACCACCATGGCGGCCGCGCCGATCCGCAGCAGCACCGGGGGACGGACGCGAGGACCGAATACCACCGTCATGAACGCGGAGCCGAGCAGCGTCGCGGTGATCATCAACCCGATCTGCTGCGGATCGGCGCCGCGCAGTTTGAGGAACGTGGCCAGCGTGGTCGCGACCAATCCGTCGGCCATCGCCCGTGTGCCGCGTGCCGCAAGAATGCGGCGGACTAGCACTCTCCTCGCGTCAAGAGATTTGCTGACCGCGCAGGATGGCGATGCGTTCTTGGAGGAACTGGTAGGCGGTACGGCCCTCGGCCAGCACGACATCGTCGGCCGGGTGAAGGAACAACGGCATGCTCATGCGACTGCGTTTGGCGCCTTCGCCGGACGGGTTGACGACCCGATGGGTGGTCGAAGGGTAGTAGCCGCCCGAGGCGTACTTGAGCATGTCGCCGGCGTTGATGGTGAGCATACCGAGATCGCACGGCGCGTCGTGCCAGGCTCCGGCCCGGTCGAGTACCTGGAGGCCGGGTTGGTTGGAGCCAGGCAGGATGGTGATCAGGTTGATGTCTTCATGGGCGGCGGCCCGCACCGCGCCCTCCTCCTCCGCTCCGGTCAAGGGCGGATAGCGCAGGATACGAAGCAATGTGCGATGGCCGCCGTCGAGCATGCGCGACAGCGGACGCTCGAAGCGGCCGTTGACGTCGCTCGGGGTGTGGGCCTCGATCCAGCCGAGCAACTCTGTGGCGAGTCCTGAGGCAACCGCGTGGAATTCGCGGGCGGCCGCCGTGACTTCGGTCGGATACTGGCCCCACGGCCGGTACACGTGAAAGAACTCCTTCAGGTCACGTTTGGTCGCCCCCTTCGCCGTCTCGGCCACCTCGGGCGGGAAGTACCCGTCCTGCTGCTCGGTGTGGGGATACGTTCTCGCCGCACCCGACAGGAAAAAGTCTTCCCATTCCCGGTAGATGCCGTCGACCATCCCGGCCGGGAGCGGGTGATTGACGATGGCCGCGAACCCCGTGTCGCGCAACGAGTGGGTGAAGCGCTCCGGAGCATCCGGGGCTCGGTAGTCGACGACGGCAACCTGCATCGCGCCATTCTCGCCGAAATGGGTGGGCTTGGCTGCCGAGTTGGGCACCGTGACGAGCGGACCTGTCACACTGTGCGATCGATGACCGCTGATCAACTCAACTTCGCCCTGCTCGTGCTGCGTCTGGCCTCGGGGCTGATGATCATGATGCACGGGTACAACCACATCTTCGGGGGCGGCAAGATCGCCGGGACGGGCAAGTGGTTCGCCAGCATGGGCATGCGGCCGGGCATCGTGCATGCGTGGCTGGCTTCGATCAGCGAGATGGCCGCCGGCATCGGTCTGGTCTTCGGCTTTCTGGTCGCGCCGGCGGCCGGGGCGCTCCTCGGGGTCATGCTCGTGGCCCTGATCACGGCGCACCGCAAGAACGGGTTCTTCATTTTCAAGCCCGGCCAGGGTTGGGAGTATGTCGCGTTCATCTCGTTGGTGGCCGTCGCCATTGGCACGCTCGGCGCGGGGGAATGGTCGCTCGATAACGCGTTCGACATTCATCAGAACGGATGGGCCGGACTCGTCACCACACTCGCGCTTGGCGTGGGCGGCACCGTGGCGCTTCTTGGTACCTGCTGGCGGCCGAACCGGCCGGCGTAGACCGGGCGCCCGCGCCGACCTACACCGGTCGGGGCGGACGGCCCGCAGCGGTCGGGCGGAGTTCGAGCCCTCGCAGCGAGGCCGAACCGCGATCTGAAGCTTGGCCCGACCGCGGGGCGCTGCGCACCGCTGTCGGATCGTGGACGCCATCATGGAGGTGGCGCACGATGAACGCCGGTCGTTGGCGCACCTCCGAGAAGATCATGCCGACATACTCGGAGACGACGCCGAGCATCAGAAACAGGAATCCGAACAGCAGCAGCGACAACGACACGATGGTGCCGAAGCCAGGGAACGGCACGCCGAAGAACGTGGCCCGAATGACCATCGCCATCAACGCCGCGAACGAGAGCGATGACAGACCGATCCCGAACACTGGAATGAAGCGCAACGGCGTGGCCGAACTGGCCAGAATGCCGCGAATGGCAAAGCCGGTGGTGGCCAGCCACTTGAAATGCGACTCTCCACTATGGCGCGGGGGCCGTTCGCATTCAACGCCGACCGAACGGAAGCCTACCCATCCCCACGTGGCCCGCACCATGCGATTGCGCTCGGGTAGGGCATTGAAGGCATCCAGGACCTTGCGGTCGACCAGTCGAAAATCGCTGGCGTGGCGAGGGACCGGCGTATCGCTGACCCGATTGATGATCGAATAGAAGCCGTTGGCCGCCATCCGACGGAAAATACCGTTGTCGGTGCGTTTGGTCACGATCTGGTAAACGTTCTCGTACCCCTGTTCCCATTTCTCGATCAAAGCCGGAATCAGCTCGGGTGGATCTTGCAGATCGGCGGCCATGATCACGCACGCGTCACCAGTGGTGTGCGCGAGGCCGGCCATCATTCCGCCTTCCATGAGGAAGTTGCGCGAAAGCTGAACGATGTGGAAACGCGAGTCGCCGGCACGGACCCGCAGGAGCGCCTCGTAGGTGTCGTCGGCCGAGCCGTTCTCGACGAGGATCGCTTCGAAGTCATATCGATCGGCGAGGGGCGCAAACACCGCCTGGATGCGCCGCGCCAGTTCCTCGACGTTTTCGCCCTCGTTGTAGCAAGGGCTGACAATGGAAATGACTTTGCGGTCGTCAGTCGATGTTGACACGGATGGATGGCCGTTGGCGATGGCAATGTTCACAGATATCTCAAGACGTGGGCCGCGATCTCAGGCGGAAGGTCGGGGCTCATCCGGTGCAACGGCTGGCTCTCCATGCCTCCAGAGGCGGTGATGTGGCTGGTGATCTTCGGAAAGTAGGTCTGCTCGGGATCAATCGGCACGATGAAGCCGTGGGGGCCGGGCCGGCTGAGCGCGCCGGCCGCGCCGGGCGTCGCGAGGCCGCGTTGGTCGAGGGTCATGACCGGGATCGCGAATGCCCCGAAGAGCTTCGTCCAGTCGGGAAAGCCGAGTCCGGTCTTGGTGTCGCACCCGAGATAGGCCCCGCCGAAATAGTTGCGTTGCGTGGCCCGGATCGATCCGTAGCCCTCGTTGGCGAAGATGAACACCTTCAGGTCGAGGTCGTTCACGGCCACGGTGGCGAGTTCCTGCAGGTTCTGAGCGAAGCCGCCGTCGCCCTCGATGACGAACGTCCTTCGACCGGGGTGCGCCATCGCCGCGCCGATCGCCCCCGACAGTCCATAGCCCATGCTGGCGAGGCCTTTGTCGGTGATCATGATCTGCCCCCTCATCGGTTCGTAAGCTTGCAGGCCGACCGAGTTGGCCCCGCCCGAGGAGCACGGAATCACGATGTCTTTCGGACCGGCAAGGCGCGCGAGGTCGAGGTAGAACTGGTACGGGCAGGCGAAGCCGGGCCCGGTCGTGTTGGCCGGGTCGCGCAGCGGAAGGGCTTCACGCACCGATCGTGCGAATTCGAGCCACGGCGTGCACCGCGGATAGGTGGCCGCTACGAGGCCGCGCAGTACCGCATTGGCGTCAGCGCAGATCGGCCGCTCCACATGGGGGTGGCCCTTGGCCAGTTCGCCCGGATCGACATCCACCTGCGCGACGGTGGCCAGAGGGGCGAATTGTTGCCAGTTGAAGCCGGTCTGCTGGAGACCGAGTCTGGTGCCGAGGGCGATAACGGCGTCGGCCTGCTGCAGCAAGATGTTGGCGCTGCGTTGGCCCCACGTGTTGGGCCGACCGAGGTACGTCGCCGCCTTCGCGTCGATCCGGTCGGCCCCGTTCCACGTGGTCATCACCGGCACTCCAGTGGCCACCAGGGCGTCGTGCAACTCGGCCGCCGTCGCTCGCGACACGCCTCCTCCGATGAGCCAGACCGGGCGTTGTGCGGTACGGGTCAACGAGACCAGCTCGGCCACCGCCGCCGTTACGTCTTGGGTCGCGGCCGCCGGCTCGCCCGCGGTACCCGGGGCCGAGGTTGTCGAGGTCGGCCATGTCGGCGAGGCTTGGGCGTCGAGGCAGAACTCGATGAACACCGGTCCGGGGCGGGAGAATCCCTCGCCCTCGAGTCCGCGGCCTCGAGCTATGAGGGACGCGATCTCGGGGCGGGGGATGGGCAGCTCAACGCGGCGCGCAGCTACGCACACCGCATCGGCGATAGCCACACCGTTGATCTCTTGAATGCCTCGTTGGCGCAAGGTGGGTCCGGCCAGATCGGTGCTCTTGACCTGACCACCGATGACCAGCAGCTCGCGGCTCTCGAGGTGCGCTCCAGCCATCGCCGTAACGATGTTCGTGAGCCCCGGACCGGCCGTCACGAGCGCGAACGCCCGTCCCGAACCGCCGGATTCGTTGAAGTATTCGGCCGCGATACCGGCTGCGACCTCATGCACGAAAGGGACACAAGTGAGTCGACTCCGGGCGCCGTCGAGCAAGTGCATGATGTTTCCGCCGGCCACGAAGAAGCAGTGGGTGTAGCCGAGTTCGACGAGCCACTCGATTACCGCTTCGGCATACTTCGAAGGGGCCTTCGTCGGAGAATCAAAGGGTTTACAAGGCGTCATCATGCTCCATGCCCCGGCGCTCGATATGCTTGCGCAAGTGGGGACTGCGGGAGTACGGGTTGTCGAGGTGGGCGACGGTGAGCGGTTGGCCGGCTTCGATTTCGACGGCCAGGGGTTCGCCGCTGATGAGTTCGCGACACGACAGCTGGCCCTTCAGCAACGGGACGGCGAGAAAAAAGTCGCCATCATTGAGTTCGTGGCCGGCCGGCAGGTCGCGCGCCGCGTACACACCCCTCACCAAGCCGTCGAGATAGTCGACTTCGCGGTGATCCGGCAGCCGCTTGGCCGTACCTGGCGATCCACACATTTCCTTGGCTTTGTGAAAGGCCCTGAACCATTCGTCGCACTGGTCAGGCACCGTGCAATAGGGTGAGACGGTGACGCCATCGGCGGCAATGTCGATATGGCGTTCGAAAGTGCGCGCTCCCTTGGCGTAAGCCAAGAGCATCGATGACGTCCAGTCGGTGTGCTCGTGGGTGGAGAAGCCGATCGTGACGCGCGGGTAACGATCGCGCAGAAAGTCGATCTGGTTCAGCTGGAGTTCACCGTCTTCGGAAGGGTACAGCGATACGCAATGATTCAGTGCGAGCGCGATATTGCGGTTGGTGAAGAACGTGACCAGATCGTCAAGGTCTTTCAGCGAAGAGCCGCCGGTCGACGCGATCACCGGGGTCTTGGAGTGGGCGATGCGCTCGATGAGCACCCAATCGTTCACGTCAGATGATGCCAACTTGATAATGGGGAGGTCAAAGCGCTCGCATAGTTCGACGGATGCCTCGTCGAAAGGGGTGGCCATGGGAATGCAGCCGCTACGGCGCACCAGTTGGCAGAGCTCGGCGTAGTCCTCGACCGACATTTTTGTGTCGAGAGTTTTCTTGATATAACGAATATCAGTACGGTGGCGGTAGGCCGGATGGATGAACTCGTCGACGTTACGAAACTGCAATTTGATGGCGGCGCGAACATTGTTGTACCGCACGACTTTGGCGAAGTCATTCACGATCCGGGCGCCGCGCTCGAAGCTTCCCCAATGGTTGTTGGCGAGTTCGAGGACGAACAGATCCTCGAAAATATCGCGGTTGATGTGGTCGCGGTTGAGGTTCATGCGGGGGCACCCTTTACGAAGGCGTGGATGGACTCAGCGAGGTAATCGATCATCGGGTCGGTCAGACCCGGGTAGACGCCGACCCAGAACGTGGCGTCGGTGACGAGGTCGGCATTGGTGAGAGGGCCGACGACGCGATGGGGGATGTCGTGATACGCCGGTTGCCGCAGGAGGTTGCCGCCGAATAACTGACGGGTCCCGATGCGACGACCCTCCAAGAAGGCCACGATCTCGCCTTTCGCAAAGGGCGCGTCGGGGCGCACGGTGAGCGCGAAACCGAACCAGCTCGGTTCGCTGTTGGCAGTGGCCTCCGGGAGCACGAATACATGCTCGAGCGGATCGATAGCCTCGCGAAGCCGGGCCCAGTTGCGGCGCCGAGCGGCGATGAACCCATCGAGTTTGTCGAGCTGGGCGACGCCGACCGCAGCCTGCAGATCCGTCAATTTCAGGTTATACCCAACATGGCTGTAGGTGTATTTGTGGTCGTAGCCGCGCGGCATGTCGCCGAGCTGCCAGTCGAAGCGACGCCCACAGGTGTTGTCCTGGCCCGGCTCGCACCAGCAGTCCCGTCCCCAATCGCGGAAGCTCTCGACGATCTTTTTCAGGGCGCCACTTTGCGTAAGTACGCACCCGCCTTCGCCCATCGTTACGTGGTGAGCGGGGTAGAAGCTGGTGGTCGATAGATCGCCGAAGCTGCCCACCGGCCGGCCCTGATAGGTGGCCCCCACGGCATCGCACGCATCCTCGATCACCCAGAGATCGTGGGCTTTGGCCAGGCCCATCACGGCGTCGAGATCGAAGGGGTTGCCGAGCGTGTGGGCCAATGCGATGGCGCGTGTTCGGGGCCCGATCGTTTCCTCGAGGCGGGTCACGTCGATGTCGTATGTGCCCAACTCGATGTCGACGAACACCGGCACGAAACCATTCTGAAGGATGGGATTCACGGTCGTCGGAAAGCCGGCGGCGACCGTGACGACTTCGTCGCCGGCGACGAGGCGGCGATCGCCGAGCCGCGGCGATGTAAGCGCACTGATGGCGAGGAGGTTGGCCGACGAGCCTGAGTTGCAGAGCATCGCGTGGCGGGCGCCCATCACTTGCGCAAATCGTTCTTCGAACTGCTGGGCGTATCGGCCCGTCGTGAGCCAAAACTCCAACGACGAGTCGACGAGGTTGATCAGCTCGGCGCTATCGAACACTTTGCCCGAGACCGGGAGCGGCGACAGGCCGGCCAGAAATTCCGCGGGCGCAAAAGCCTCGGCATGGTATTCGACCACGAGGTCGAGGATCTGAGTGCGTAGCTCCTCGGTTCGGCTCATCGCACAAATCATCGACGGATGCGGGTAGCGGCTTTAGCCAAGTCTGGGGACTGTTTCATCATTTCTGACGGAAGTTTCACGATCGCCAGGAGGGTGTTTACGACTGGTGCAACAAGGCCTGATACCACGTCACGGTGTTTTGTAGTCCTTCCTCCAAGGAGACCGCCGGCTTCCACCCGAGATCTCTTCGGGCGCGATGGGCGTCCAAGTACTGATCGCGAATCTCGCCGTTGGCGCGGCCGAGAATCTTTGGTTGCGCGCCCGGATCGCCGGCCGCCGCGCAAGTTGCGGCGAAGACCTCGAGCACAGTCAGGGGCTGTTCGGTCGAGAAGTTGAAACCCTTGCCTCGCGCCGATCCGTCGTCTACCCCATCAGCTAATGCGAGGTACGCGCTGACCGCGTCATCCACGTGCAGATAGTCGCGTTTGAAGGTACCGTCGCTGCGCAAAACGGGTTGCTCACCCAACAAGAGCGACCGGATCGTGCCCGGAATGATGCGGCTCCAATTGAGGTCACCGGGGCCGTAGATGTTGCCGCACCGGGCTATCGCGACGGGCAGGTCGTACGTGTGCGCGTAGCTCTGGGCCAGCAAGTCGGTGCAACTCTTCGAAACTTCATAGGGCGCACGGCCCATGAGCGGCATGTCTTCGTCGTACGGGAGGATGGGTTGGGTGCCGTACGCCTTGTCGCTGGAGGCCACGACCACGCGCTGTACGAGGTCGTTGTGGAGACGGGCCGCGTCGAGCACATTCCAGGTACCTTGGATGTTGGCCTCGAAGGTGGCTCGCGGCGATCGATGGGCGGCGCCCACGATGGTCTGCGCCCCCAGGTGGAAGATCGTATCGATGTCGTGGCCGACCACGGCCCGTTCCACCGCGGCAAAGTCTTCGAGTCGCCCGTTCATGACGTTCGTCCGCTCGATGAGGCGAGACCGGATCAGTTCCGATTGCGGATCGCGGTCGCAGACGAAGGCTACGACCGTGGTGCCGCGCTCGACGAGGGTACCGATGAGTCGGGAACCGACCATCCCCGTCGCGCCAGTAACCAGCACGCGGCGCGCCGCCCATGCGGTTGCGCCATCCCCGCTCATGGCATCCTCGCTTCGCCACCCCGTTGCACGGGGGCCCCGTCGACGCTGCGAGTGCCATGTTGCTTGTGGTTCGCTGCGCCCGCCGCTGCGCTTCGGTGCTCGCTCATGTCGAGCCCGCCGCTGCGCTTTGGTGCTCGCTCATGTCGAGCCCGCCGCTGCGCTTTGGTGCTCGCTCATGTCCATGTCTTCCAGGGCGCGTCGCCAGCGTCCCATATGTCATTGAGGGCTCGGTACTCCCGGTAAGTGTCCATCGGTTGCCAAAATCCGTCGTGGGCGAACGCGACGAGTTCGCCGTCTTTCGAGAGCTGTTCGAGGGGCGCCTGTTCGAGCACCGCGTGATCGTCGAGATAGTCGAGTACTTCGGGCTGAAAGACGAAGAACCCGGCATTGACGTGTCCGTCCATCTGAGGTTTTTCGCGGAATTGGCTTACCGTTCCGTCGGCTTGGAGGTCCATCACGCCGAAGCGGGTGAGCGGGCGTACGGTCGTGACTGTCGCCAGTTTTCCGTGGGCCTTGTGGAACGCCAGGAGCGCGCTGACGTCGACATCGCCTAGTCCATCGCCGTACGTGACCATGAACGGCTGATCGTCGAGAAACCGTCGGATTCGATTGACCCGTCCCCCGGTCTGTGTTTCCAGGCCGGTGTCAACGACCGTGACTTTCCACTCCGACTCGGCGGTCTCGCCGTGATATTCGATGGTGGGCGGGTTGGCAAGCGTGACGGTGAAATCGCTGGTACTGGCGTGATAATGAAGAAAGAAGTCCTTGATCACTTCGCCGCGGTAACCGGCGCACACGACGAAGTCGTGCAGACCGTGCACGCTGAAGTGCTTCATTATGTGCCACAACACCGGCCGGCCGCCGATGTCGACCATAGGCTTAGGGCGATATTCCGTCTCTTCGCGCAGCCGGGTGCCGAGGCCACCGGCCAGCAGCACGACCTTAATGCCAGATGTCACTCGGTCAAGATCGACACGGCGGTACCTGAGCTGTAGGCAATCCTTCGGACCGAGGCGCGGCCGCCTCGATGCTTCAGGCGCCAGCAATGGTGCGTCGTCGACTTCGATCGCACGTATCGAACGCAAGGATGGGTTCAGGTCCGGTAGGCGTTTCGGCGATGAGCGATGCGAATGACGTCGACCACTATCTGCTCCTCGATGATCCGATAGATGATTCGATACTGGCCCCGGCGAGCGCTGAAACGACCGGTCAGTTTGTTGGTCAGCGCTTTGCCGATGCGTTGCGGGTTTTCGGCGAGCGCACCGAAGATCAACTCCACCACGGCCGCGGCGACCGACTCCGGAAGGTTGTTCAGGTCCCTTCGTGCTGGCGACGAAATCCGAACTTGGTAGGTCACCGACCAGTTCGCCGACGGGCAAGGTCGGCGCGGACTTCCGCCTCTCCTACGAACTCGCCCGCCGCGAGTGCGGCGTCCCCTTCACTAATGGCCTTCATCAACGAGGCGTCAGACAGGATCGCCAACGTTTCCTCGAGCGCTTCGAGATCGTCGACCGCTATGAGCACGACGGCCGGTCGGCCGTTTTTGGTTATCGTCACCCGTTCGTGCGTGACCATCGCTGACTGCACGATCTCGCTCAACCGGTTCTTTGCGTCAGCGAGTGATGTGGTCGTCGACATGGTCACAATTCTAGGCTATATGGCATGGCCGGCCGTATCAATCCTGGACCGGCGCAACCACGCATTCATTCGACAGTGCTTCCTCCGGACGTAGAAGGGGTTGGGCGACCTTCAGCCCCGAGGGGTGGCTGCTGGCGGCGCGGGCTGGAGAGTGAAGGTGGCCAATGCGCCGGCGGCGGCCAGCATCCCGACGAGATAGCCGAACGTCACCCGATCGACGAGCGAATTGGATCCCGTAGTCGCCGCTATGACGAACACCGCGATGATGGCCCCGACGGCCCATCCGAGACCGGCGCGGGCGAGGCGCCCTTGGGCCAGCAGGGCAACTGAGAGGGTCAACGCGAGCAGTCCGACGATGTTGGCGATCGCGACCTCCGTCCACGTGCTGCGGCCAAGGCGCGTGGTCGAGCCGAGCACTTGGCGGCTCAGGGGACCGGCGAGCGCGGCGACGAATCCCACACCGACCAGGCCGATCGCTCCTAACCCGGCGCAGACGCGACCGACGAGGGCGCGGAGCTGGGCGATCCGACCGGTCGCGGCCAGCGCGGATAACTCAGCCAGAAGGGCGATGGCCATGCCCTGGTAGAGGAAGAGCGGAACGCGGCTCACGATGAAGAGCGTGCCGAAGTCGGCGAGGCGTCCCTTGTCGGACGCCGTGGCGAGCAGCGTGGCGGCAATCGGGGCGACGTTGAGCATGACCTGGAGCGCGAGCTGCCCGCCGAGCAGATGGATGACGGCCCGCCCGAAACCGGGCTCGGGAGCGGATGTCGAATCGCGGTCGTCGCGCCTCATGAGTCGGGAGCGCCCTGTTGGCCCACTCCGCGAGCGGCCGGGAGGCCCACCCCATGAGGCGGCCGATGCCGATGCCGGTTCTGGGGTATGGGGTAGCCGGGCCACCGCATCGGTGAGCAAGGCCGGTTCGCGGAAGAACGTGAATCCGAGCGTCACCCACGGCGTCAGCGCGATCAAGAGTCCGTACGCGCTGGGGGATCGCACGTTGGCCACGACCAACACAGCACAGGCAGCGACCCGAACGGCGCCCTCGAACGTGATCATGGCGGCGTACGTGCCGAACTGCCGACGGCCCGAAACCACCCCCTCCATCCAGAACAGCAACCCGTTGCCGACGACGGCCAGCGCGAGCCAAACCACCAAAGCGCGATCGTTCTCGAACGCCCGCCGGACCAGAAGGGGGCTGAGGGCCAGGACCACGATCGTGATCGCGCCGCAGAGCAACGCGGTGGTGCGCCGGGCCGCCCGAATGACCCCGGCGTCGGACTGGCCGCGGGCCCGACACGCCGAGATCCGGGCGTTGGTGGCTTGCTCCAACGGTCCGAACACACCGGGGGTCAGCAGGAACACGACGAACCACAGCGCCTGGACGGACGAGAGCGATGCGCCACCGAGGCGATGCGACAGCCGAGGCAGGAGGAGGAACGCGAATGCCGTCGCGCCGTTCAACAGGAAGCCGACGAGCAATGCCGGCGTGCCTGCGGGCATCGCGAAGACAAGTCGTCTCCGGGCCTTTGGAGAGGGGGAGGCGGGCGCGGCGAGCATGCGTGACCGAAACGCTACCGGCTTCGGGCCCCGGACTCGCGGGATTGGGCGGTTCGCCGCTACCCTCCTATCGCGTGTCGCGAGCGCGTCAATCACAAATCCACGCATGGCCCGCCATCTTTGCGGCCAGGCCACCTATGGCGTGGGGCGAGGCATAGGATTGTGGTCACGGCACTGGCGAGCGACCTCGACGAGATTCTGGAGGAGTCGGCCGATGATCTGCGCTCTTTGCGCGGAACTCGAGTTCTCGTCACTGGCGCATCGGGGTTTGTCGGCCGTTGGCTGACGGAAACCCTGACGTGGGCCCACGATCGGATGGACCTCGGACTGCGCCTGGAGTTGCTGTGCCGCAACCCCGGCGCCCTCGGCCGTCGCCTCGTGTCTCACCCGTGTGTGCGACTTACGGCGGCTGACGTCCGGACCCTTGCTCCGGAGGCCCTTGGCCACGTCGACGCAGTGATCCACACGGCGACCGCGGCGAGCGCGGCCCTCAACGCGCAGCGGCCCACCGAAATGATCGACACGATTGTGGATGGGACTCGTCGAGTGCTGGATGTCGCCCGCCACAGCGGCTCGGTCCCGTTCCTGTTCACGAGTTCGGGGGCGGTGTACGGGCCATTGCCGCCGACTATTGAGGCCGTGGCGGAGGATTATCGAGGCGGGCCCGATCCGCTGGATCCGGGCTGCGCTTATCACGAGGCGAAACGCATGGCCGAGCTGCTCTGTGCCATCGCCGCCCGCGAGCACGCTACGGCGGTCAAGGTGGCCCGTCTTTTCGCCTTCGTAGGCCCGCATCTGCCCATCGACGCCCATTTCGCGGTCGGCAACTTCATGCGCGATCGACTCGGTGGCCAGCCGATCGACGTGATGGGGGATGGGACGACGGTCCGGTCGTATCTGTATGCGGGCGACATGACCGCGTGGCTGCTGGCCGTCCTTGTGCGGGGAGAGACCGCCCGCGCTTACAACGTGGGGTCGCAGGAGGCGGTGGCGATCGAGTCGCTGGCTGAGATGGTGGCGGCCAGCGGCCCGGACCGACCCGTGCCGGTACGGGTCGCGGGGGTCGCGGCGCTGGGCGCGCCGGTCGACCGGTACGTGCCATCGACGGAGCGTATCCGGACCGAATTGGGAGTACGGGAAAGGGTTGGCCTTGCTGAAGGATTGGCGCGAACCCTCGCCTGGCACCGCCGGGGAATCGAATCGTGATGACGGTCCCGACCCCGGATTGATGCCGCCCCAGCGCGCGTCGCCGCCGCCGAGACCCCTACGCAGCCGTCGGCGCGACGAGTCCGGCAGCGGTCGAGTGGTCGCCCGAGTGGTCGCTCGAGTGGTCGGCCGGGCGCGAGTGCCAGGAGCGGCCGACCAGCAGGCTTCCAATCACGACCAAGGCGACCATGGCCCCCGCGACGGCGGCGTAGGTAGGGAAACGGCCAAAGTGTTGGTACGACCATCCGGCCGAGATCGCGGCGAGTCCGCCAGTGAGGGTTTGAAGCCCGCCGAGCAGGCCTTGGGCTGACGCGGTTCGCTCGGGAGGCGCCACCAGGGCCACCGCCACGCCCGTGCCGGTGATCGTCAGTCCGTCATTGAGGGCGTGCACCACCCCGACGGCCAGCATCAACATGGGCAGCGGTAAGGAGCCGTAGGCGACCATGCAACCGGCGCCGACGACCAGTCCGATCGAACTCATACGGAAAGGCCCGTGGCGTTCGACGAGACGACCGCCGATCGGCCCGAGCACGATGAGCGGAATGGCGAAGACGGTGATACCGACGCTCGACATCCATCGAGCGCCCCCGAGATCGTCGATCACGACCGACCACAACGAGTCGAAGGCGCCGATCATAAGGAATACGGCCAGCCCGATCACGATCGCTCCGGCCACTTCGCGGATGCGCAGTAGGTCGAGCGCAAACCGCTGCGAGGGCATGTTCTCTGGATCTGTCTCCGCCACTGTGACGCGAGCCAGCCACGGAACGGCGGCAGCCGTCAGCCCGGCGATGAGCCAAAACGGTGCCGACAGCCCGAATCGGTCGACGGTAATAGCCGAAATGATCGGCCCGGCCATGAAGCCGCAGACGTCGATAGAGAGCATGCGGCCCAGGTTCGACCCCACTTCATTGGGCCGGGCCAAAATGATGACACGACGAATGGCGGGAATGGCCATGCCGGTGCCAACGCCCATAATGGCCCGGCTGCCCATCAGAAAAGCGAGGCTTTGACCGACGGCCATTCCCGCCGTGCCGAGGGCGGCGATGGCGACCCCGAAGGTCATCATCGTGCGCGCATGACCGCGATCCGCGAGCGGGGCGAGGGTCAACTGGGCGACGAACGACAAGATGAACCCCGTAGCGACGATCAGCCCAAGGCCCGATTCGTTGATGTGATACTCGTCGCGGAAATCCTTGAGCACCGTGAACATCGCCCCATAGCTGGCCGAGAGTACGGCCTGCGACCCGAAGAGGAGTCCGAGCAACTTCCGATCCGGGCTCACCGAAGCAACGATAGTTCTCTCACCGCTCGGCCAAAGGGTCGATTTCGTGAGCTGCCGATTTCGTGATGCCGACCGGTCACATCCGATTGAGGAGGATCGAGCGCGTGGACGCTACTTCGTGGAGTCCACGATCGTCTTCGGAGGCGACCCGATCGCGTTGTAGACGCCGTAGGGCCCCACCCGGTGCGTCCGGCGGTAATGCGCGAGCAGGGCGGCCTTGACCGGCGCGGCGATCGGCGGCCACTCATCGACGCTTTGCGCAAGGACGACTCGGGGCGCGCCCTGGCTTTCCAGCGTATGAACGACGCTGGAAATTCGGCTCGGCACGACCTCTTGCCAGATGGTCGTGAGCGCGAGATCGTACGGGGGTCGGTCTGAAAGTGCCGGCACCAAGCCGTTTGCAAACAACCGTGCGAGCGGTTGATTCTCGGGAAGTTCCTGACGTACGTCCATGGCCGCGCGTTCTGCATCGCGGTACATCACCGTCTTTTGTCCGTCGAGGATTCGTGGACCAAAAATCAGTATTGGTAGCACCGCCAGTGCACTGTAGGCCACGGCGAAGGATGACTTTCGGCGGGCGAGCAGCGCGTCTAGTGCGAGCCCGCTGAGCGCAGATACGGAGGGAAACAGAGCCTGGTAGTAGTGCCTTGAATACCCTCCGCCCGCTACAAACGCGGCGAGGCTCATGGCGAGCCAGCACCACACGACTCCGATGTTCGGGTGCCGTCGTACAAGTCTTGGCGCAATCGCAACTCCAAGTACCAACGCGCCGAGGTACGGGCCCCACTCGACTGCGCTGGTGCTCAGGCGTTGGATCATGCCGGCCGTTCCGCTCGCCCCGGCCTGGCCGATCCGCGACCCCACCATCGCCCGGACCCACCCATCAAAACCGACCGTCGCTCCGTGCACCGCGGCGATGCCGATAGGGACCATGAAGCCGGCAGCGACGGCGGCGATCTCCCGAGAGCGGCCCCAAAAGGTGGGATTGTCCCGGCGGCGAAATGCTAGCCACAGGCAGAGCGCAGCGACGCCGTCGATGCCGGATTGCTTGAACAGCACGGCGATTCCGCCCAAAGCTCCCGCGACCGCGAACAGCGAGCGGCTCGGCCCTTGTCGTGCTGCCGTCACGCCGAAAGCGATACACAGCGCGGCGGGCAGAGCCGCCAACAGCTCACCGTTGACAAATTGGCCGTCGAACAGCTTTGACGCGCTGAACCACGCAAACAGCAACGAGGCTGCGGCGACCGCCCGCCATGAGCCTCCGATGACCCGCACGATCCAGGCCACGACGGCGACGAGCGCGGCGCCCCAGACCATCATGAACACCCGAAGAGGGACGGGGGCGAAGACTCCGAAGCGGTTCAGCCCGCGATACAACAGCAAAAGTAGTTGGGGTCGATCAATGAACACGTCGTGGTAGAGCCGACCCCCGCGCGCCCACATGCGTGCGTAGTGTGCGTACTCTGCCTCGTCAGTGTGGATATCGCCGTGTAGCTGAGGCAACCGCAAGGCCACACTCAAAACGAGAGACACTCCGACTAGGCGGAGTGCGACGCGCCTTGTCAAGTCAACGCCGCGCTCGGGCAGCCTCTCGGACGACATAATCTGTTTCATCGACGCCCCGCCGGGACGCCTTGAGCGGCCCTGGCCAGCGCTGCGCCGATCACGACCTCAAGCCTCGACCAGGGAACCGCCGGACGAGGCATGGGGTCGTGGGTCAGGCACCGACATGGTTGAGACATCGGCATCCGCGGCCGCTGGCCTGAGGGCCGATAACGTCAAGCGGTGACCTCCCCGAGTACGAAATCATTGGGCCGCGCCTGTCCCGTGTGCTGCGCTTCAACGGGCGCGGTACTCCACACCCAGGAGTACGCCGCCCCCGATGAACTCCAGACCCAGAAGATCGTCGACATCGTGGCCTGCCGGCGCTGCGGGATGGTGTTCGCCGACCTCGAACTCGTGCAAGCCGCGCTCGACAAGGTCTATGAGGAGCACTCGAAGTACGCCGACACGACCCTGTTCGCCGCCGATGACCGACCGGGTGATGGCGCCGGGGATGGCGTCGCGGTCGACGATGCCGCCCCGTCAATGGCCCCGGAGGCGCCGTGGGACCTCGATCGGCTCGCAGCGACCGCCTCGTACCTGGCCGAGAAGGTGCCGGATCGCCACGCTCGGATCCTCGACGCCGGATGCGCCACGGGCAGCCTTCTGGGGTACCTGGCCGAGCTTGGGTTCACCAACCTCGTGGGGCTCGATCCGTCGCCGGTGGCGATTGCCACGGCGCGGCGCGTGCACGGCGCGGCCGGTGTTCGAGGAGTCGTGGGATCATTCGTGACCCCCCCTCCCGATCTCGGCCGGTTTGACCTCGTGATGCTGACCCACGTTTTCGAGCACCTCAGCGATGTACAGGCGGCCGCCGAGTCGTTGGCTGCGCTCGTTCGCCCGGGTGGATTGGCCTATCTCGAAACGCCCGACGCGTCGCGATACGCGGAACTCATGGTGGCACCATTTCACGATTTCAACACCGAGCATATCAATCATTTCTCGGTCGGGCTGCTGGCTTCGGTGGCTGAAGCGCACGGTTTCGAGGCCGTGGAGACGGGTTCCAAGACCGTCCTGTGCTCGCCCCGCCATCCTTACCCAGCGGCGTACGGCCTCTTCCGGCGGGTCGAAACGGGCGCTTTCGCCAAGGTGGCGGCGT
>JANYDT010000178.1 GCA_025359845.1 Acidimicrobiia bacterium | reverse complement strand
GCGCAGCTGACGGGCGAAACTCGGATACGAACAGCCGTATCCGAGGACGACGACTTCGTCGAACAACGCGGACGCCCACACGTGGGGATCATCCACGAACCGCGCTTTCAAGTAGACCGCCAACGGGGCCAACGGATCCGGTCGCACGTTCGAGTGCCTCCCGGTGATTAGATGGATTGGCGGTAGCCGAAGAACTCGTGATCCTGGTTGTAACCGCCGTATCCGCCGCCGATGTCGGCGAAGTCGGCCACGAAATCGATGCCTTTGAGCCACTTGACCTGTTTGAACCCGAGCTGGGTTTCGTTGCGGAGACGCAGAGGAGCGCCATGTCCGAACGACAGTGGTTGGTCGTTCATGTCGTACGCCAACATGGTGAGGTGGAAGCTCATCTGCTCGATGGGGTGCGCGTCGTAGTAGACGCCGGCGTCGGGGCCGTCACTAAGTGCGTAGAACACGACCCACTTCGCTTCGACCATTGGCCTGACCTGGTCCATGATCGTCTGCATCGAGACGCCACCCCATTTGGCGATGCCCGACCAGCCCTGGATGCAGAAATGCTGGGTGATCTGCTCGTGGTAAGGCATGGCTCTCAGCGCGGCGAGGTCGAACTCGGTGGGCTGTTCGACGAGGCCACTCACGCGTAGGTGGTAGTCGGCGAAGTTGTCGTCGACCATGGCCCGGTACTCGGGTGAGTCGGGATACTTTCCGTTGTGCCAGAAGTACGGCGAGATGTCGGCTTCGGTGTACTCCCCGGGGTTGGAGTCGATGTGCTCGAAGAGGCGCTGTGCCGGTCCGATGAGCGCGTACCCGAGCCGTTGGACCGTCCGTGGGTGCTTCAGCGTGAAGGGCGTGGCCGCGACCCAGGTACAGATGAGTACGACCATCGTCGCGGCGAAGACCCAGAACCCGATCCAGTCGTGGCCGTCCTCGCCGGCGTACATGTGGTTGAGGTTGCGCCGTAGCCCAGTCGTGAGCACGAGGGCGACGTGGGTCGTGATGAAGGCCAGGAACCAGACCATGACCAGGAAATGCAGCGATCGTGCCGTTTGGATACTGAGCACTTTGCTGGTGCGCCTGAACCGGGTGGACAGCGCCGGTGACATCCCGAGGCCCGTTAGAAACGCCAACGGAGCCGCTATGAAGACGGTGACGAAGTACGCGAGCTGTTGCAGGCTGTTGTACGCGAGCCACCCATTCTCTTTTGGCCAGTGGAGCGACAGGTACTGAACGAGGACGGATCCGGCGTTGCTGAACACGGCCCAACTGGTGGGGACGATGCGGCGCCAGTGGCCGGTGGTAAACACGAGGACGTAGAACGCGAACCCGTTCGCCAACCAGAGGACGTTACAGCCCAAGTGCCACCATCGGGCCAGCCCAATGGAGTGCCGCAGCCCGGGCAACCCGACCTGGCCGGGCAGGCTGATCGAGTCCTGCTTAGCGGTCCAGAGCGGGTCCGCCGGTATCGGCTTCTGGGCTCGGAACCAGTCCTTGCCTGGAGTGCTGTGACGAGTCCAGTAGAGCCGAGGATGGTCCGTGAAGATCTGGACCCCGGATCGGATGATGAAAATCAGGAGGAACAGGTTGAAGAAGTGCTGCACTCCCACCCAGACCGGAAGACCGACCGGAATTTCAGGGCTGGAGCCGGCCGCGCGGCCAGGGTTGCGGGCGATGAACCGCTGCACCGACGCCACGGTCCGCAGTCCCTTCGCTGCGCCAACGGCGCCAATCAGCAGGACGAAACCGACCGGCAGCAGCCAGACCAGGTTGCACCATCGAGAGCGACCAACACGCACCCGTGGCGCGATTCCTCGGGCTGCGGGCAGCGAACCAGCCCAAGTGGCAGGGTCCACCACGTCCTCGCCGACGCTGAGCTCTGCTCGATATTGCTCGACAACCGCCTGACTCACCCTCGCCTTCGCCGATATAGCAGCATCGCCACGAGTTGGTTCGTCGGAGCAGTCCTTCACAACCGAACCTCCCCGCTGATAGCAGTATTGCCACGACGAAGCCGCACGAGGCGAGTACGAAGTTGCCTTCGTTTCGGAGAACAAATTCGTCCGATAGGATTCAATTCTGAGCTTCCCCTTCGCCAATGTCGCACACGATCGCGTTTGCATATCGCACGACGAGTCCTGACCAGGGTGTCACGAGTCCTACGAGGATGTCATCAGTGGGTCGGCCGCTCAGCGTTCGACCGTGCTGCACCGAACGGGACGAGGCCGGAACACGTCTTCGTGGTGCGTCACCGAGTGCCCTAGCAATCGCGGTTTCCGGTGCCCCAGCGCGATCGGTTCCCGCAGCACCGGGTCGGCTGGCCGATAGGCCAACCTGGCCGACAGACAGGCATTGGCTGCGCGTCAAACATCGATCACAGCCAGGTCCCCCGAAAGAGACAACGTTGCGGCAACATGAGCTGCACCGGTGATTATTTCGGTCATGGAACACTTCGGTCATTCGCGCGATCTCATCGTGGGCGCTTCATCGTGGGCGACGTGTA
>JANYDT010000037.1 GCA_025359845.1 Acidimicrobiia bacterium | reverse complement strand
GGCGTCGGCGCTGGCGTAGGCAAAGATCGGGATGTTGGCCGCAATGACGGTTTTCGACCATGCGCTGATCTGGCCGTTCACGTTGAACAACACTGCAGCCACGCCCTTCTGCACCATTTGGTTTCCGCAGTCGGCGGCGATGGCCGCGTCTTCGTTGGTCGCACAGGGCACAACCTCGATCGGATGCCCGGCCACGCCACCGAGATAATCGTTGGCGTACTTGAACGTGGCCTGCGCGGCGAGAAACTCTTCGGTGTTGTCGATGGCAGCTGACACGCCCGACCAGATGTAGCCGACCTTCACGGGCGTGCCCGTCGCTGCCGTCTTGGTGCCGAGCGGATCGGCAACAGCCGGGGCCGTCGAAGCCGCAGTGGTGGCGGCGGTTGTCGCTACGGTGGCGGCCGTTGTGGCGGCACCGGCCTTCGTGGTGACGGTGACGGTGGCGGCGGGTCCGGTGGTGGCGGCGGGTGCGGTGGCCGCGTAGACCTTCTTCGTCCCCTTCTTGACGCACTTCAGCGCGCCGCTGACCTGGCCGATCTTTTTACAGCTCTGGCCGGCCTTGGTCGCCGCTCCGGCGGGCGAGCCGGGCAGTCCGAGGGCAGCAGTCGCCAGCGCGACTACCGCGACGATACGGATACTTCGAGTCATGGTTCTCCTTGAGGTGTGGTTGCTGGATTCCGGGGAGGCGGAATCGGGTGAATTTTGTCATAGTATCTGTGATGGCTCGTCCGGGGGACAGCTTCCCTTCAGGTAGCGATCGTTCGATCCGTCACCGAGGCTTGCCCACGCCGGGCCGAGCGGCCCCTTTTGTCGCACGGTCGTAGTAGCGATCTCTGGAGCAGCTGGCGCGATGCACCGAGAAGTCGCTCTGCATCGAAAGGTTTGGACCCCGATCAATTCGGGCATTGCCCAATGGCCACGCCCTGACGTGGATCACTAGGGAGAATCAAGCCGTGTTGAAGATGAAAAGATCGAGAACTATCGGGTGGTTGACGATGGCCGTGATGGTGGTGTTTACCTTGTTGTCGACGGTCGTGGGCACCGACAGTGCGTCGGCGGCCAAGAAGAGGGTGAAGAGAAAGGCCCCTGTTCGGACAACAGTGACGAACCCGTCCACGGCGAGTCCGGTCCCAGCCGATTTCAACATGCAGTTCGTGCAAGACTCGCAAAGTGTTACGGCTGGTGACACCGCCCAGTTCACCTTCGACGTGACTTCGAGTGCCACGTTCGTGGGCGCGATCGTGTTCGACTTGCCGAACCTTACCGACAAGTTTACCGGGCGGGTTATCCCCGAAAGCGCAACACGCGTCCGACTAGAAATCAATGTGCCACCCTTCGCCAATACCAACTCCGGAGTGTTCGTGCTGCGCGGGCGAAGCGGAGACTTCACGCGCCAGGCGATGTTTCGCCTCAACGTGACGGCACGACCAGTCCCGACCACTACGACGACGACCCCGCCCCCGACACCATCTTCGACGGCACCGTCAATCCCCGCACAGTTCACGCTCAAACCTAACGACATCAGCCGCAGCGCGGCGCCAGGGGAGCAACAGCAATACAACGTGAGCATCGACCGTTCGGGCGGCTTCGCCGGCAGCGTTGATCTGCGGGTCGACGGGCTTCCTACGGGCACGACTGCTTCGTTCTCGCCCAACCCCACGACGGCCGGGACGGTGCTGTACGTGACCCCCTCAGCCACGACGCCGTCGGGTACGTACCTTCTGATCATCGTCGGACAGGCAGGTACCACCACGCGAGCGGCCGCGGTACAGCTCGTGGTTCGCCGTACCGGCGATTTCACTCTGGGTCTGGCCCCCAACTCTGTGACCGTACCGGCCGGAAACGACGTTGTATCCGCCGTCAACGTGGTGCCTCGCCCCGTGACCTCACCAGTCGCTCCCGTTGTTGCGTTCTCCGCCGCGGGCCTGCCTGCTGGCGCGGTTGTTGTGTTTGACCCCAACCCCTCAAACGGTCTGACCACCGTTCGTGTGCGCACGGCCCCCAGTACGCCAGTCGGCACATACAAGGTGACCATCAACGGAACAAGCGCGACTTTTTCGCACAGCATCGTGCTCACCGTCGTCATCGACAAGAGCACCGTCGGCGGTTTCGGTATCACCGCCAATCCAATCTCTGCGACCGTCGCCCCCGGCGCCGACACGACGTACACACTTGCCATCATCCCGAGCGGTGGCTTCAGTTCGGCCATCACGTTCGTAGTCAGAAACCTCCCACCGTTCGCAATCTTCTCGGTCGCATCGCAGACAGCGACCACCGCCACCATCAAAGTGAGCACCGGGCTTACCACTCCGACCGGAACGTTCCCCCTGCAAATAACCGGCACGGCCGGCGCCCTGGCCGCCACCGTTGAGGTAGCTCTGGTCGTGTCGTAATTCAAGTCGTAATTCAAACAGTGGGATCGTCCGGCACGGACACCGAATCGCGTCGCCGCGCTCGACCTCGA
>JANYDT010000127.1 GCA_025359845.1 Acidimicrobiia bacterium | reverse complement strand
ATGGCCCGAGCCAGCATGAAGCCGTGCTGCATATTGGTGCCGTACACGTAGTCCCACGACACCTCGGGCAGGCGCTCGGGTTTGATCTCGCGCGCCACCTCGCTGAACGTGACGATGCCGAGATAGTCACGCGGATACTGACTCGAGATCAACGAGTGCAGCGCCATGGCGACCTTCTTGGCCGACAAGAAGTTGTCACGCATGGGCATCGATAGGGAAAGGTCGAGCATCAGCACCGTCGACGAGCGCACGAGAGTTTCGGTGCGTTCGACCTCGAAGTCGTCGGGCGTCAAATCGACGGGCGTGCCGCCACCGCGACGGGCGATCGCATTGCGAATGGTCTTTTCGATCGACAAGTTGAACGGATCACCGAACTCGTAAGCTTTGGTCTCATAGGTACGCTCTTGGCCGACGCCCGTCTTGTCAAGTTCGTGGCGACCCAATTTATCTTTGGCCAGCTTTGAGAACAGCTCGTTCAAGGCATTGGCCCCGATTCGGCGCATGCCTTTTGCTGTCAGTTCGTAGCGACCTTCCTTTTGCTCGATTAGGCCGGCCCGCTTCAACATCTCAGCCATGTCGGCGAGCTTCTGGAGGGCCCGGGCGCCATCGTCGCCGAGCAGATTGCGCGCCGCCTCGATATCGACATCGGCCAACGCGCCGGGGTTCTGAGCCGTGCGCATCATTTGCTCGAGTTGATCCATCTGCCCGAGATCGTTCATGACTCCGGCCGCTTCGGCGAAGCCCATAGGGTCCTGGCCCTGGAAATCGTAGACCTTGTTCCAATTCAATGATGGGAAGGCCTGTTGCAGGTTCTGACCCAATTGGTCCATCTGCCAACGCAGGTCCATGTCACCCATGAGCTGCTCGGCCAGCTGTTGCATCTGCGCCCGCTGCTCCGGAGTCATTGAGTTCAACATGGCCTGGGCTTGCGCCATGCGTCGGGCCAGTTGCTCGAGGAGTTCTTCTAGGTTCTCGGGGTTCTCGGGAAAGAAGTCACCGAAGTTCTCCATGAATTGCTCGAACGCCGACTGCGTGTCTTGCCCCGCGTTGCGCATCTCGAGCAGGTTGTTAAGCTGGCTGAACATATCTTTCATACGGGCGATTTGCTCGGGGCCAGCACTGTTGACGCCCTCGGTCATGCGATCAAGATATTGCTGCATGAGCTGGTTGCGAAGCTTTTCCATCAGCTCGTTGAACCGTTGTTGCGCTTCGGGGCTCTGGAAGTCATAGTCGCCCAGTTCCTTCACCTGCCCTGCGAGATCAGGAGGCAAGAAGTCGAGCTGCATGTGCTTGCTGCTCGATGTGGCCTCGGCCGTTTCTTGACGGCGCGGATCACCCGATTGGCGGGCCTTCTCGACCAAATCGTCGAGGGCGCCGCGCTCGGTGTCGATCACGTCTTTGAGGTCACGAGCGATCTCGTCGTACACCCCGCCTAGGTCGTACTTCTTCAGCGTTTCTTCTCGGCGCCGCCGCAACTTCTCCATAAGTTCGCGCATACCGGCCACCCGTTCACCGTTGTTGTCACGAAACCCCTGTTGCAGCATTTTGCGCAACGCCGCGTTGATGTCGCCGTGATAGAGCAAATCGTCGTTCAATTGCGCCATCACGTCGTCGGCGTCGAACTCGAACCCGACTTGAGTCCCGTCCCAGCGGGAGTAGCGCAACCTATTAGGCATCGCTCAGCGCCCTCGGTAGGTGGCTTTCGCGCCCGATGCGTCTTTGTTCAAGCGCTTCGAGAGGTGCAGCCCTTCCAGAATGAACTCGGTCGCGCTGGCCAACTCACCGGGCGTGTTGCCGATCCCGAGACGATCGATAGCGCCGGCCAGCGCCTTGTTACCCTCGAGCGTCAACACGTAGTCCGCGGCCTTGAGATCGTCGCCGGTATGGACCACCAACCCTTCATCAAAGGCGCCGATCGCCTCGCGCATGTCTTCGATACGGACCCGGTCTTTGAACACCGTGAGCACCGCGCCCCTGAGTAGTTTCTCGACGACCGACCCCTCCCGTTCATCGAGCGTCTCGATCTCTATCTTGCCCTGAGTGCTCGACATCAACGCGTCGAGATCACTGACGCGGGGCACGGCTTGCTTCTCGCCCGCCCGCAGCGCACGGCGGATCGAAGCTGCCGTCAGGGTCTCGTAGTTGGCCACGCTTAGGCGCACCGATACGCCCGAGCGCTGGTTCACGTTGGGGCTCTGGCGGGCCAATTGCGTGAACGTGGCCACGATCTCGGCCATGAAGTCGGGCATTTGAACGACGACCTCGCCACCTACCGGCGCCATGGCCTCTTGGTACACCACCTCCAACTCGGCCGCGACATCAAGCGGGTAGTGGGTACGAATCTGCGCACCGAAGCGGTCTTTCAGCGGAGTGATGATTCGACCGCGGTTGGTGTAATCCTCGGGGTTAGCCGAGGCCACCAACATGATGTCGAGCGGTAGACGGATCTTGTAGCCGCGAATCTGGACGTCACGCTCTTCCAGAACGTTGAGAAGACCCACCTGGATACGCTCGGCGAGGTCGGGCAACTCGTTGATGGCGAAGATGCCACGGTTGGTGCGGGGCACGAGCCCGTAGTGCAATGTGAGTTCGTCCGACAGGTAACGACCCTCGGCCACCTTGATCGGGTCGACCTCACCGATCAAGTCGGCGATCGAGGTATCGGGAGTGGCCAGCTTCTCGCCGAAACGGACGTCGCGGTGCACCCAGGTGATCGGCGTCTCGTCACCCCACTCGCTAAGCAGCTCACGGGCGAAGCGGCTGATCGGGCTGTACGGATCGTCGAAGATCTCGGAACCGGAGACGATGGGCATCCACTCGTCGAGCAGGTTGGTGAGCGAGCGAATCATGCGCGTCTTACCTTGACCCCGTTCCCCCAGAAAGATCACGTCATGACCGGCCAGAAGCGCGTTTTCGAGCTGCGGGAGCACCGTATCGTCGTAGCCCACCATGCCCTCGAAGAGGCGCTTGCCACTAGAGATTCGGGTCACCGCGTTACGCCGGATCTCTTCTTTGACCGGCACGGACAGCCAACCACTGGCCTTGAGCTGACCGAGGGTGGCTGAGGACGGATGGGTGCTCATGACTGCAACTTAGTCCGTTCGCCCGCCTAGGTGGCTGGTGTCAAACGCGATCGCAGCGTCTCGGCGGCCAAAATCACCACTCGCGGCGTCCTCCGCCTAGCCGTTTGGGCAGGACAAGCGCGTCGTTGTGCGTCCTTGCGAGCGGCAATTTTGA
>JANYDT010000112.1 GCA_025359845.1 Acidimicrobiia bacterium | reverse complement strand
TGTCAAACGCGATCGCAGCGTCTCGGCGGCCAAAATCACCACTCGCGGCGTCCTCCGCCTAGCCGTTTGGGCAGGACAAGCGCGTCGTTGTGCGTCCTTGCGAGCGGCAATTTTGACTCGCCGATCCACAACGAGCCGTTTGACACCAGTCACCTACTCCAATGACTCGCTCCATACCCTGGCGCGCCTTGACATTGGTAGGGTACCCCGGTAGGGTATTCGGCGTGAGCGAGCACCAAAGCGAAGGCGCAGCCGACGCGGCGGGCGCAGCGACCAGCAAAAACCATGCCACTCGCAGCGTCGACGGGGCCCCCGCCACCGGCCATCGGCCGGTCCGGGGTGGCGAAGCGAGGATGGTATGACCGTTGGCTACGCTTCCAACCAAGCCGAGTACGTCACCCGATTGCGCCGCATCGAGGGCCAAGTTCGGGGTCTCCAACGCATGGTCGAAGAGGGGAAGTACTGCATTGATGTTCTCACCCAAATCGCGGCCGTCTCCAAGGCCCTCCAGGGCGTTGCCGTGGGGTTGCTCGACGAACACTTGCATCATTGCGTCGCGTCGGCCGTGAAGGCGGGCGGGCCCGAGGGCGACGCCAAAGTCACCGAAGCCACGAAAGCCATCGAGCGCTTGCTGCGCTCTTAGGTGTCAAGGCACGCGCGGTTACCAACACCATCGAAGCGCACCATCAACAGCACCATCGAAGGAACGAACATGTCCGATACCACGGCCCCGATCGAGTTCACCTACGTTGTGTCTGGCATCAGCTGCGGCCATTGCGTCAACGCCATCACGGCCGAGGTCATGAAGGTGGCCGGTGTGGCCGAACTCGACGTTGACATCGACCGCAAGCTCGTAAAAGTGACCGGCGTCGGTCTCGATGAAGCCGCCCTGCGTAACGCCATCGACGAGGCCGGCTACGAAATCGACGGATGACGAGAATGTCTACCGACGGATCCCCTCCCGAGGCCCGGGCGGGTCAGACCTTTCGGCCGGCGAAGGCCAGAAGACGGGTTGCCGCCGACGCTCCGGCGGGGCCGGTGACCTCGGCATCGAACATACCTGCGACCCTCATGTCCGGCCCGATGAATTGGCGGCCCATGCCGAGCGCAGCCTCTAGGAGTTCATCATCGGCGATGTTTGCGCCGGTGGCATTGGCGATGTCGGCCGCATGGGTCGCCAGGTCGAAGACGGCAATGTTGAGGGCCATACCTGCGGGCATTTCCCCGAACGGCAACTTCACGACCTTCTCCAAAATTCCCGGCTGATCGAAAGCCGCCAGCGCGCGGTCAGCCGCAGCCTTCCAAACCCCCTTTGGGTCATCGCCCAGAAGATCTCCGCCCATGATCTGGCCCATCACGTCGTCGGGCACGCTGCCCTGCTCCGCCGATACGGCAAACATGGTCGCCCCACCGGTGATGTGATTGACCACGTCGCGCACCGTCCATCCGGCGCACGGCGACGGGGCTACGAGCTGATCGACCGACAGGCCATCAACGAGGGTATTGGTCGCGGTTACAACGCGGGTCAAGAGCGGTCGACTGTCCATACGGACTCCTTGGATCATGGGTGCGGTGCACCCGGGTTTCCCGACGTTCGGCGCAGTCTTTGCCGCTGGATCACCGAGCGCTTAGGTTCTCGTCGGCCTGATTGCGCCGGCGATTTCCTCGCGGAGCCTTACCAAAGACTTGGCGCCGCGGTTCGAGCCCGTTCGACTCTCGCCGGGCGATGCGCCCACGAGTAGCCAAGGGCGCCGCCCTGTCACTACCGTGACCGCCGATGAGTGCCGCCACCGATCCGTCCACACCGCCTGGGATCGACCCTGCGCCGGTTTCGCATTGGCTCGAAGCCAACGTCGTCGGCGCCCACGGGCCATTTCGGTTCGACCTCATAGCGGGGGGCCGCTCGAACCTGACTTACAAGGTGACAGGCGCCGACCGGAAAGTCTTTGTGTTACGGCGGCCGCCACTGGGCCACGTGTTGGCCACGGCCCATGACATGGGCCGTGAGCACAAGATCATTGCCGCCGTGGGCCACACCGAAGTGCCCGTGGCGCCGGCCCTGGGCTATTGCGCGGGTCTCGAAGTGAACGGCGCGCCGTTTTACGTGATGGGCTATGTGGACGGGTTGGTGCTCGATTCACCAGAGGCCGGTCAACGCCTGACCGAGGCGCAACGAGCGACGGCCAGCCGATCGCTCATCGAGGTGCTGGCCAAGCTGCACGCCGTGGACCCTGCCGCCATAGGGCTCGGCGATTTGGGCAAACGGGAGGGCTACATCGAGCGGCAGCTGCGCCGGTGGTCGACGCAGTGGGCCAACTCCAAGACCCGCGAGCTGGCCAGTATTGACCGATGTCACGAGCTGCTCGAGGCCAATCGCCCTGAACAGATTCACACCGGAATCGTGCACGGCGACTACCGCCTCGGTAACTGCATGGTGGCAACGAGTACCTGTGAGATCGTAGCCGTGCTCGACTGGGAACTGTGCACCCTCGGCGACCTCCTGGCCGACGTCGGCTACTTGCTGGTGTACTGGAACGAGGTTGGTTCAGTGCCGACGAACAACGACCCCTCCGGCGTCGCCGGGTTCCCCAGTCGTCAACAGTTGTTGACACACTACACAGAGTTGACCGGACGTGACCTGAGCGGGATCAGTTACTACGAAGCCTTCTCCTGCTGGCGCCTGGCCTGCATCTCCGAGGGCGTGCTGGCCCGGTACAAGGCGGGAGTGATGGGCGACGACAGCGCCTTCGATCTCGCCAACTCACTCATACGTACAGCCGGCCTCGCCGACCGGGCCCTCGGATTGTTGGAGGTCCTATAAGCCAGCCACGGTGGCCAAGTGAGCCATCAAGAACCGGTACACCGGCTGGCGGAACCCGATGGCGTGCTCGATGACCGACTCGGGCGTCATCCATTGCCACGCCTGAAATTCGGGATCGCCAGAGGCGCCAAGGTCGATCGGCAACTCGAGCGACGGCGTCGACAGAATGAACCAGCGATGGGTCTGGCCCCGCCGACTCTTGGCCGTTTGATACTCGGCCGGATGCTCATAACCGAGCCACACCGGCACCTCGCTCACCACGTGAACATGCGACGGCCCAAGGCCCGTCTCTTCCCATAGTTCGCGCCACAACGCCGCCTCAACGGCCTCGTCAACATCGATACCGCCCTGCGGAAACTGCCACGACCCCGGCCGGGCCTCGCGCTCGAACGCCAACACCAGACCGGATGCGTGCCCCACGACCGCCCCGACACCGGCGCGAAACGTCTCGGACCGGCTCACCGTGGCGATTGTGCCACGCCCTTGGGCAACGGGCGAGCCGGTACGCCCACGACCGTCACGCCATCACCCACGTCATCGACCACCACCGCGCCGGCACCGACCCTCGCGCCGGCCCCGATCCGACGACCTTGGATGATCGTCGCGCCGGCGCCGATATACGCGCCTTGACCGATCTCGACATTTCCACACACCGTCGATCCGGGGGCGCACGTGACGAAGTCACCGACAATGCAGTCGTGCGAGACCGTGGCGTTGATGTTGAGATGGACGTGGCGGCCGAGCATCACGTTGGTCGTGAGCCTCGCCCCTGCAGCGAGCACACAGCCGGGCTCCACCCGATTGTCGGGGCCGAGAGACGCCAACGGATGAATCAGGGTCGCGGCCCGTGAGGCATCGAACTGGGCGTCGATTCGAGCCCGGGCCGCGGGATCGCCGATGCCAACGACGAACCACGCTTCGACCGACAACCCTAACTCCGGCCCGAGATACGCCACTCCGCGGCGCAAGAAGGCATCACGAGACGCCTCACCGATGGCCGTCGGATCGGTGATGGCCACGAACCCGAGCACCCGCCACGTTGGCACGACCGCATTGATGGCCTCCACGACATCTAGCACCTCTCGGCCGTGACCGCCGGCACCAACAATGACTAGCGAAGCGAGGGCCCTCACCGGCCGCTCACAAGTATTCGACGTTAGGACCGGCAGGCACACGATGGCGGGCATCGAAGACATACGCCGCTTTTGCGGCGACGAGGTCGTAGTCGAATAGGTCGTGTTCGGTCAGCACGACCACTGCATCGGCCCGTTCGATTTCCTCGGTGCTGGCCGTGGCCGGAATGAAACGGACCGGCCATTGTCCGCTCGCCAACACCAGCGGATCGCACACGCCCACGTCGGCTCCGAGGGCCATCAGTTGATCGACCACGACCAGTGCGGGCGACTCGCGGGCATCGCTCGAGTTGCGCTTGAATCCGAGTCCGAGCACGAGTATCCGGGCTCCCATCATCGCCTTGCCTTGGCGATTCAAGCCCATCTGGACGCGGCGCACCGAGTAATCGGGCATGTGATCGTTTACGTCGTTGGCCAACTCAACGAAGCGAAACGACTTACGCAGGCTTTGACGGACCCGCCACGAAAGAAACGAGGGGTCTACCGGCAGGCAATGGCCACCCACGCCCGGACCGGGCGTGAAGCGCATGTAGCCGAACGGCTTCGTGGAGGCGGCGTCAATGGCCTCCCACAAGTTGATGTTGAGATCGGCCGCGAACACGGCCAGTTCATTGACCAGGGCCACGTTCACATGCCGAAACGTATTCTCCAGCAACTTCGTGAGCTCGGCCACTTTGCAGTCCGAGACCGGCACGACCCGGTCTACCAGAGTTCGATAAAATGCCGCCACCGCTTCGAGGGAAGCTGCGTCTATTCCGGCCACGACTTTGGGGGTCGTGACAAACGTGTGCACGCGGTTGCCCGGATCGATGCGCTCCGGGCTGTACCCCAGATGAAAGTCTCGGCCCGCCATCAGCCCCGAACCAGCTTCCAGTATCGGGGCCAACAGCTCCTGCGTCGTGCCCGGATACGTCGTGGATTCAAGGATGACGCAGGTGCCGGCTCGCACGTGAGGGGCTAGCGCCCGTCCCGCGTCCTCGATGAACGAAAGGTCAGGAGTACCCGAGCGCAGGGGGGTGGGCACCGTAATCACGGCGACATCGAAGCCGGCGCAGGCCTCGTCGACATCGGTTACCAGGTAGCGACCGCTGGTGAGGGCCGCATTGAGTTGCTCCGAATTGACGTCTTCGACGAACGAGTCCCCGCTGCGAAGGCGCTCGACCCGTCGCTTGTCGACGTCGAAACCGGTCACGCGATGGCCAACCTCGACGGCTCGAATGGCCACTGGCAGCCCTACATAGCCTTGGCCGATGACAAGCGCTCGCAGTTCCACACAAATACCCTAGAGCGACGGAGGGGTCGGATATGATCATTGGCAGCAATGTCTTCGCGCCACCCAGATCAGTTATTGCCGCGCGCTTGTCGCGTGGTCACGACTGAAATCTCCGCGCGCATCCTCCTGCGCAAACAGCTCATGGCCCTCGCCGATCGACCTTGGACCATCGTGGCCGGCGACGCCACCGTGGCCCCGATACCGGGGGCCGAGCACCTCCAGGTGCCGATGCGTCGCGAGCCCGCGTTGGCCGATTTTCGCTCATTCTTGGCCCTCTTTCGACTCTTCCGCGACCGCCGTTTCAACTTCGTGCAAACCCACACGCCGAAGGCTTCCCTACTCGGGTTGCCGGCCGCCCGTCTGGCCGGGCAACGCACGATCTATACGATGCATGGCGGCCTGTATTTTCGCGATAACAGCCGCAAGGCCAACGTCGCCGGCTGGCTTTTTGAGCGATGGTGCTGTTCATGGGCCCATTTCGTAGCTATGCAAAGCGCCGAGGACGTCGAGGTTCTAGTCGCCAAACGGGCCTGTCCGAAGCACAAAGCCCGCCATCTCGGCAACGGTATCGAGATCGATCACTACCGGGCCGACCCGCGGAACCGATCGCCCGGCCATCGCCCCGTCGTTTTGATGATCGCCCGGCTCGTGGCTGAGAAAGGGTGCCTCGACTTCTTCGCGGTGGCCGAGGCGCTCGCCGACCAGGCCGATTTCATCCATGTCGGTCCGACCGAGCACGACCAGCGCGACGCCGTCGCGCCGACTCGCATCGCCCAACTCGAGGCCCGCCGAATCGTGCGGTTCGTCGGCGACGTCGGCGACGTCCGCCCCTATCTCGCCGAAGCCGACCTGTTCCTGCTCCCGTCGTATCGTGAGGGCATTCCGCGGGCCGCGATGGAAGCCGCGGCCTCCGGTTTGCCGGTCGTGGCCTACGACATCCGCGGCGTCCGTGAGGTCGTGGCCCCCGACCACCGGCTGCTCGTACCGCGGGGCGACGTCGCGAAACTCGTTGCCGCCACGAGAGCCCTCCTCGACAATCCCGTCGAACGCCACGAGGCGGCCACCGCCTGTCGAGCCCACGTGCTCGACCGATTCGACGAGCGGGCCGTGATCGAGCGACTTCGAGCGATCTATGCCGAAGTGGTGGCCGAACCGGCGCGCCGATCGGCTCCCGAGCCGGCCGTCGGTAGCGGGTCGTCGATGTCCGTCCCGGGCGTTACCGGAGCGAAAACTGGCATGGAAGCCTGACCCGGCGCGGTCGTGCCCGTCCGTCTGACCAGAACACCGATGGAGCGCCACAGGATTCTCAGATCGAGACGGAGCGACCAATGGTCGACGTACCAGACGTCCATGGCGAGGCGGGGCTCCCAATCGAGTTCGTTGCGGCCGTTGACCTGGGCCCACCCGGTCAGTCCGGGCCGCACGTCATGGCGACGAGCTTGGGCGCCGCGATAGCGCGCAAGGTATTCGGGCAGGAGCGGCCGCGGCCCGACTATGCTCATTTCTCCTCGCAAGACATTCCACAGTTGAGGCAGTTCGTCAATACTGGCGGCCCGCAGCCCCCGACCAAGACGCGTGAGCCGTTCGCCATCGCTCAACGTACGGCCGTGACCATCCACGGCGTCGGTCATCGTGCGTAATTTGAGGGCCGTGAACAACTGGCCCTCGAGGCCCGGCCGGGGTTGACGGAAGAAAACGGGCCGACCCATTCGGACCCGTACTGCGATGACGGCTGCGGCCAACACCGGTGCGCTGAGCACCAGCACGCTCGAGGCGACGAGCACATCGATCGTGCGTTTCACCACCGAACGTACCGCCCGATGGCGGGTCCGGACCACTATTCGAAGCACGCCCGAATGGACTCGATGACGAAGTCCTGCGTGGCCTCACTGAGGCCTGATCCTGTCGGCAAACACAAACCGTGGGCGAAGAGTTCGTCGGAAACGCCGGTAACGCGACTCGGGCCGGTCATGAATGCGGGCTGACGGTGCATCGGCTTCCACAGGGGTCGACTCTCGATGTCTTCGCGTTCCAAGGCCAAACGCACGCGCTCCGACGACGTGCCCGACGCCACCGGATCAATGGTGATGCAGGGGAGCCAACAGTTGCTCGAAAGACCCGGCGGTCGCGGCGCGAACCCGACCCCCGGAAGATCGCACAACGCGTCGCGATAGCGCTGGTCGATGGCGCGCCGGTCGGCCACACGATCCGGAAGGGTTTCGAGTTGACCCCGTCCAAAGGCCGCCAAAAGATTGCTCATTCGGTAGTTGAAGCCTATGTCACGATGCTCGTAATGGGCAACTGGTTCGCGGGCTTGAGTGGCCAGATGTCGAACCCGACTGGCGATAGCGGCATCGTCGGTGACCAGCATTCCTCCGCCACTGGTGGTGATGATCTTGTTGCCGTTGAATGACAACACCCCGACAGCTCCGAATGACCCTGCCGGACGACCGCGATCATAGGTGCCGAGCGCCTCGGCTGCGTCTTCGAGAATGGCCACCCCGTAGCGGTCGCAGATGGTACGTAAGCGTTCATAGTCGGGGGTGATCCCGTACAGATCGGTGGCCAAGAGAACGCTCGGAGGCTTGCGGTCACGCCGCTCCAATTCGGCCGCCACCAACTCCGGATCAACCTGCCAGCGGTCGCGTTCGCTGTCGAGGAATACCGGCTCCGCCCCGCAATACGCCACCGCATTGGCGGCCGCGGCGAAGGTAAAGCTCGACACCAGTACCCTGTCGCCCCATCCTACGCCGAGGGCCAACAGTCCGAGATGCAGCGCGGCCGTCCCGCTCGACAAAGCTACCGCGTGGTCGACGCCGACCGTGGCGGCCATCTCGTCTTCAAAGACCTCGATAGCGGGACCAACCGGCGCGATCCAGTTCGAATCGATCGCCTCGTTGATCAACCGGCGTTCGCTCGTGCCCACGTACGGCGGAGACAGAAGCACTCGGGGCCGACGAATCGAGACGCCAGAGCGGCGGTGTGGGCCGGCCGATTCAAAGGCACACAGGGTGGCCATGATATTGATAATTTTTTCGTCGCCGTCTTCTGGGTTGAGATCCTTGAGCACCGCCGGATCGAGCGGCGGCACCGTCACATGGCTCAATAATGGGTGAAAGGGGCGCTCGCCGACTTCATTGTCGCCGAACAGGTCTTCATGAATTTTTTCGCCAGGTCGGGCGCCCGTGTACTGAATGCGGATCGCTTTCCCCGAGCGCCCGATCAAAAGCCGGGCGACATCGTTGATGCGCACAGGCGCACCCATATCGAGTACGAGTGCTTCGCCGGGTCGACCGATGGCTCCGGCCTGGACAACCAGCTGCACCGCCTCCCGTACCGTCATGAAATACCGAGTCATCTCGGCATCGGTGACGGTGACGGGACCACCGGAATCAATTTGCTTCTGAAACGATGTGAGCATGCTCCCGCGACTACCCAGCACATTGCCGAACCGCACCGATAGATACGTCCCTGTGGCGGCCGTATTGGCCATATGTGCACAAATGCGTTCAGAGATGCGCTTCGACCATCCCAGCACGCTCACCGGGTTGGCGGCCTTATCCGTGGAAATATTCACGAACCGCTCCACACCGTGACGAACCGCGGCGTCGAGCACGTTCAACGTGCCGAACACGTTCGACTGGACAGCTTCCCCGGGATGGCGTTCCAGCAGCGGTAAATGTTTCAACGCGGCAGCGTGAAAAACCACTTGCGGGCGCCGCTCGGCGAAGACCTTCATGATGGCCTCGCGATCGCGGATGTCAGCCAAAACGAGCGAGTCCGAATCGAGCAGTCCGCGCCCGTCGATCGACAGTTGGACTCCGTGCAGCGCCGATTCATCGCGATCGAGCAAAAGCAACGCAGCTGGAGAGAAGCCGTGGATCTGGCGCGACAGCTCCGAGCCGATGCTTCCGCCCGCACCCGTGATCAGCACTCGCTTGCCGCGTACATACTGCGCGACCGCGGCCAAGTCGATGGCTACCGTGTGGCGCCCGAGCAGGTCGCTTTCGGAGATGTCGCGAATGTTCGAGACCGACGCGATCGGGCCCGTAGCCAACTCGAATCTCTCACCGATTGCGGGAAGGACCTTGACGGGAATACCCGGGGCCTCGGCCACGACCAACGAAGTGAGCTCGGACAACAGCGCCGTGTCCGCGCTGGGAATGGCGATCAGAAGCGTCTTCGCTCCGGTCGCAGCCAACGCGGTGCCGAGATCGCGCCGATCGCCGAGCACCCTCACGCCGTTTATACTCAGACGGCGCTTCGAACGGTCATCATCAATTATTCCGACGGGACGATAGGTCTGCTTCGGGTCGCGAAACATCGAAGCAATTACCTCGGCGCCACCGTCACCGGCCCCCCAAACTAGAACGGGCGTGGTGGCGCCGCTTTCGGTCCGCAGCCGACGTTCGTTGAACAGCCGAAAGCTGTAACGGACACCGGCCATCAGAACGAGCCCTAAGAACCCCGCAACGATCGGCGCGCTCTCGGGCACGACAGCGGGCCGCACCCGAGTGCGGGCCATGAGAACATAAATGGCACTCGTCGCCAACAACGCGACGCGAGCGAGCGCCGCCACTTCGTCGAAGCTGCCGAATCGCCAACGCCGGCGGTACAGGCCGACCGCGAGACCGGTCACAACAAGAATGAGACCACTCAGGGCGGCAAAGGCAAGGCGACCAGAACCGACATCAAGGCGGAAACCCTGGCGCAGCCACACCGCCAAGAGGAGGGCCGCGGCCCATGCCACCCCGTCGAGAAGCGCTTGCACAAACGGCGTCAACCGATGGATCAGGACGGCGCGCGAAGGCTTCATTCCGGCGCGCTCCTATAGTCCTGCACGGGCGCATCGTAAGGGTGTTCTGCCCCGGTAGGGTGGATCCCGAGACGATGTGTGGAATAACAGGGCTCTTTGACCCGGGCCACCGATGGCGCGCGTCCGATCACGAGAGTTCTATAGCGGCCATGAGCGGCTCGCTGGCGCATCGGGGGCCCGACAGCGCGGGCACGTGGTTCGACACCGAGGCCGGCGTCGGGCTCGGCCATCGGCGCTTGGCGATCGTCGATCTCTCGAGCTTGGGAGCGCAGCCGATGATGTCGGCCGGCGGTAGAATCGTCGTCAGTTTCAACGGCCAGATCTACAACTACCAAGAGATCCGCCGGCGCCTCAGTCGCGCCGGAGTCCGTTTTAGGGGGGCCAGCGATACCGAGGTCTTGGTCGAGGCCATCCATGCGTGGGGGTTGGCGACGACCCTCGAACAGCTGAACGGAATGTTCGCGCTCTCGGTGTGGGACCGCGAGCGCCAGACGCTGACCCTCGCCCGCGATCGCCTCGGCGAAAAACCCCTCTATTACACACAGCACGAGGGAGTCTTCGCCTTTGCCAGCGAACTCAGGGCGCTGCGTCAACTCCCCGGTTTTGCTGAGGATCTGGACGAGAATGCCGTGACCGCCTTCCTCCACTGGTCGTTCGTTCCGCATCCCGGCTCGATTTGGAAAGGTGTCCACCAGCTCGCCCCCGGGACACTGCTCGAGGTCACGGCGAGCCCGCGACTTGCGACCTCGCTTCACACGTGGTGGTCGCTCGCCACGACCGAAGCCCGGCGCAAGACCGATCGGGCATCGCCCGTCCCTGTCGACGCGGCCGATCGCCTTGAGTCACTCCTCAGCGACTCTGTGCGCATCCGCCTCACCTCCGAGGTTCCCCTCGGCGCCTTCTTGTCCGGTGGAGTCGACTCCTCCCTTGTGGCCGCCCTCGCCCAACAGCACTCCACCCGGTCGTTGCGGACCTTCACCGTGCGTATGCCCGACATTGGCTTCGATGAGTCGGAGGCGGCTGGAGCAGTCGCGGCCCACCTCGGTACCGACCACCACCTGATCGATCTCACCGCACGCGACGCGCTGGAGACCATCCCGCAGCTCGCCACGATCTACGACGAGCCGTTCGCCGACCCGTCGATGCTCCCGTCGGTGTTGCTGTGTCGGGAGGTGCGCTCAGGGCTCACGGTGAGCCTGTCCGGCGACGGTAGCGACGAGGCCTTTGGCGGCTATAACCGTCATGTCCATGGCGCCAACGTTTGGCGTAAGTCAAGGCGGCTTCCCGGCCCCGTGCGTCGCGCCATGGGCCGGATCCTGATGCAGGCCCCTCCGAAGATGATCGATCGGGGCGCGCGGATGTTGCCAACCCGCTTCCGCGTACCCAACGCGGGCGACAAGGTGCAAAAGCTCGGTCTGGTCCTGCGCAGCGACACCGGCCAGGCGTGGGAACGTATGGTCGCCATCTGGCCGGCCGACGAATTGCCATTGGTTCGGCCCTTGGCGCTGCCGCCCGTCCCGACCGTCGACCTGTCACCGATCGAGTCGATGCTGTGGCTCGATACCAAGATCGTGCTGCCCGACCAGATGCTGACCAAAGTCGATCGGGCCAGTATGGCGGTGGGCTTGGAAGTGCGGGTGCCGTTTCTCGATCATCGCATCATCGAGTGGGCGTGGTCGCTGCCCCTCGAGGCGAAGGTGCAGGCCGGACAAGGCAAGCGGGTCGTGCGTGAAGTGTTGCATCGGTTCGTGCCCTCGACCATCGTCGACCGTCCGAAAATGGGTTTCGACCCACCGATCGGGGCCTGGCTTCGGGGACCGTTGCGGCCATGGGCCGAAGAGCTGCTGTCGCCTCGCCGACTGCACGATGACGGGTGGCTCGACCCCCAGATCGTGGCCCGCCATTGGAAGGAGCACCTCAACGGTTCTCGCAATTGGGACTATCGGTTGTGGTCGGTATTGATGTTCACCAGTTGGTTTGAAGCCCAACGAACCCGCCGCATTTGACCGAATGGGTTACGCCAGCGCCAGCCAGCCGGTGAACAGTAACGCCTGGTATATCCGTACTACCGAAGAGAAGCCGGCAATCCGTAGAAGGTCGATCTCCCTTTCCTCCGAAAGCATGGGCATCACCAGCGCATTCGCCACCATCTGATCGAGCAGTTCAGGCTCGGCGCCACGCATGGCTGCGTAGTGGCGCCAAGTTTCGACGTGCACATCGAAGACCAGGTCGGAACGGTGGCGCGCCCCCGACACCAGCACCAATGATCCGCCGGTCGTCAACCGCGACCGGATGGATGCGTAGAACGCGGCCCGACGGCCATCGTCAGGCACGAAGTGGGCGACGAGAATGCACGTCGCCGCGTCGAACCGCTCCGAAAGTACCGGCGGCAGTACCTCGACCGTGCCGTGGACCAGTCGCACCGTGGCCTCCATCCCGGCGGCGACGACGCGGCGACGGGCAAGATCGAGCATTGGGGCCGACGGGTCGACTCCGGTGATCGCCCAGTCCGGGTGCGCGGTCGCCAGCGTCACGACTTCCTCGCCGCCCCCCGCCCCGACCACGAGAACCCGGCCGCCAGGCGGAACCCGTGCGTCGAGTGCGGCCAGAGCAATGGCGAAAATCGCGTCGCGTCCGGGGATCGACTGACGGGCGCGTTCGACGTACTCGTCAACTCCGGCCAACCGGTCGGCCTCGAAATTGGGCACGCCCACCAGCCCTTTTCTAGCGCGCCAGCGCACGTGGAAGGCTGATCCCGTGCTCAGCCCCCCCGATGAGGTCTCCGTGGGCGTGGCCCGTGTCGATGTTCTCTGGCTGGCAAAAGGCCTCGGGCCGGGCGGAATGGAGCAGCTGCTGGTCGCCCATGCCCGAGCGGCCGATCACCGCTTCTTCCGTTATCAGACGGCCTACCTGCGTCCTGACAAGACCCATCTGGTGGCCGCCCTCGAAGCCGCTGGAGTCGAGACCACTTGCTTGCGCGGCCGCCGGTCGTGGGATCTGCGGTGGCTCGCCCATCTTCGTCGACGGCTGCGTTCGTCCCGTCCGGCAATCGTGCATTGCCACTCGCCGCTGGTGGCCGCTCTCGCCCGACTGACGGTCAAGACATTGCCCCGCGGCGCCCGTCCCGCGCTGATTTCGACCGAACACAACACCTGGGACTCTTTCGGCTCCGCGACGCGGTTTCTCAATAGCGTCACATTCGGTCTTGACGACGATCATCTGGCCGTCTCCGAGCCTGTACGCGCGTCCATGCCGCCCTCGAAGCAGGCGTCGGTCACCACCGTCGTGCACGGCATCGACCTGGCTGGCGTCTCGGCGCAACGCGGGCAACGCATCGCCGTTCGCCGCGAATTGGGGCTGCCCGATGACGCGGTGGTGGTCGGAACGGTGGCCAACTACCGAGCGCAGAAGGACTATCCCAACCTGCTTCAGTGCGCCCGCGGCGTACTCGACGTCGCCCCGAACGTCTGGTTCATAGCGGTGGGCCAAGGACCGCTCGAGGCCGAGATAATGGCCCGACATCAACAATTGCGCCTCGGCGATCGCTTTCGACTCTTAGGGTACCGGCCTGACGCGACGCGGATCATGAGCGGCTTTGACGTCTTCACCCTTGCGTCAATCCACGAAGGGCTGCCCGTGGCTTTGATGGAGGCACGGGCCCTAGGGCTGCCGGTCGTCGTGACGCGAGTCGGGGGCCTTCCCGAACATGTCGAACATGGCGTCGACGGCTTGCTCGTCGAGCCCCGCGATCCTGACGAATTAGCCGACGCCATCTTGCGGGTCAGCACCGATGAACCGGCTCGCCTGCGGATGGGCGTCGCATCGGCGAGGCGCGCCGCGGCTTACGACGCCATCGCGGCCACGCGGATCGTCGAGGCCCATTACCGATCCCTATTGGCCCGGTAACGAACGGCGTCAAGGCCCTCGCGGAGCCGTCCTTCCAAGCGCAAGCCGCCGGCCGCCTTCCGGGCCACGACCGCCAGCGGGTCGTCTCCGTGCACCGGTGTGCGCATCAAACGGTGCAGATCACTGGACGACCATGGGTTGGCCCGGCCACCGGCCACAACGGCGGACTTGAACCGATCACGCACCACAGCCTCGACCGCAGGGCTGCCCCTAACGGCCCGGGGGTAGGCGAAGTGGCCGGCCGCAACCCCCAGACGGTCCTGGATGAGGCCCACCGATTGATCGAGTTCTCTTTCGGCGTCGGCGACGGTAACGCGATCGAGCATCGGATGGGTGTGAGTGTGTGAGCCGATGGTGCCGAGCCCCGAATCGACCAGCTCACGCACGCCGGCCCACGAGATCGGACGGCCATCACGGGGAAAGGGGCGCTGCTCGTCGACGAAGGCGGTCGCTACGTAGAATACCGCCGGTAACTGGAACTCCGCCAGTATCGGTAGCACCACCTCCGACCAATCCCGGGTGCCGTCATCGAAGGTGATGACCACCTTGTGGCCGTCATCGGCCCGACCCTGGCTGGCGAGGAGTTTCACGGCCTCGTCGATGGAGATAACCGAGTTGCGCCCGGCGAGCACCGCCATCTGTGACCGAAAGCTCGGTGTCTTCAGGTCGACCGGCGACGGCGTCGTCGCTCCGACCCGGTGGTAGATCAAGAATGTCACCCCCGGTCGAGGCGCCGCGACCTTGTCGACGCCGATCGAAGCGGCGTGGACCAGGGGGCGCACGAACCGACGATGGAAAGACGGGTTCGACATGGTTGCCAACGCTACGTTGTCGGGTCGTGACATCGGAGGAATCACCGGTTGAGATTCGCCCGGCCACATCCGCGGATCGTCTCGCGATACTCAAGCTGCTCGCGCAACAGATGGGCTGGAACGGCCCGGTGAGTGCCGAGGAATTCTTCGCGTGGAAGCACGATCAAAACGTCTTTGGATCGTCGCCCGCGTGGACGGCCTGGGACGGCTCCCGGCTCATCGGTTTTCGAACCATGATGCGCTGGCGGTTCGTGAGCGGTTCGTCGACAGTTGAGGCGCTACGGCCGGTCGACACGGTCACCGATCCTGCGGTGCGGCGAAAGGGGGTGTTTCGGGCGCTCACGACGGGCGCGCTCGACGATCTTCGGTCCGTCCAGCCCAACGCTCTGATCTTCAATACTCCGAATGATCAAAGCCGGCCCGGATACTTGGCCATGGGATGGTCGGAGTTGGGTCGCCCGGCAACGTGGGCCCACATCAGCCGGGCGGGCGCGGCGCCGCGGATGATTCGCTCCCGCGTGCCCGCTGAGAAATGGTCGGAACCGTCAACGGCGGGTCTCTCAGTCGGCGAAGCCTTCGCTGACACCGTCGCGGTCGACCAGTTGCTCAGCACCCAACCTCGGGATCCCGGCCTGCGCACCGAGCAGTCCGTCGAGTACCTGCGGTGGCGCTACGGATTCGGACCGCTCCACTATCGAGTGTTCACGGGACCGAACGGAGTGGGCGACGGTGCCGCGATCGTGCGCACTCGGCGCCGGGGGCGAGCCCTCGAAACCGTCGTATCCGACGTGATCGTGCCCCACGACGCGACCCGCCCTCGCCGCGAACTCATTGCGCTCGCCGCACGGTCGATGGGCGGCGACTACCAACTCCTCGTAGGTCGACGCCCTCGCCCCAGTTGGCTCCCGATCGCCGGCTGGGGACCGGTCGTCACCGCCCGCACGCTCAATGGTTCGGCCCCGCCCCCAATACGCTCCTGGGACTTTCGTCTCGGCGACATCGAACTGTTCTGATCGTGCGCTCGGCTGCCGAGGGACAACCCGCATGCGTTTGCTTTACGTGATCGACAGCCTGGTGCCGGGGGGGGCCGAGACGTCGCTCGCGGCCATGGCGTCACGGCTGGTGGCCGGTGGCATCGAATTGCACGTGGCCTACTTTCACGATCGGCCCGGCGTGCAGCGCCAGATTGAGGAAGCCGGCGCGACTTTGCATTTGTTGGGGGCAGGAAGCGGACGGCGCGATCGCGTCGGGCGCGTCAGGGCCATCATCCGCGAGCTTCACCCCGACCTCGTGCACACGACGATCTTCGAAGCGGATCTCGCCGGCCGAATAGCGGCCCGACTCGAACACGTCGCATGCAGCACCACGCTGGCGACCGAAATGTATGGCCCGACTCATATGCGCACGCTCCCCACAGTGAAGGTGCGGGGCGCACAACTCGCGGACATGGCCACGGCGCAGTTGGCTTGCCGCTTTCATGCCACCGGTCACGACGTCGGTGCCGTAATGCGTCGACGCCTCCTGCTGCGGCGCGGTCGAATCGACGTGGTGCAGCGGGGCCGCGACGCAACGGCCATGGGCCGCAACTCACTCGAACGACGGGCCGCCGCTCGGTCGGCATTGGGGTTGGCCGACGAGTCTCTGGTGCTCGGCGCCGCCCGTCAAGAACCCGAAAAGGGTTTCGACGTGTTGCTCGCCGCCGTGGCCCAAATGCGACCCGAATTTCCCAGCCTGCGGGTCATCGTAGCGGGCCGGCCGGGGGTCCACACGCCCGAACTCGAACGCCTGCTGAAACACCTTAAGCTCGAAGACTTCGTCACGTTTCTTGGGCACCGCGACGATCTCGCCGACTTGCTCTGCGCGGCCGACGTGTTTGCCTTTCCCACCCGCCGCGAGGGTCTGCCGGGCACCTTGATCGAAGCCCTGGCCTTGGAGTGCCCCGTCGTGGCCAGCGACATTCCCAACGTACGCGAGGTCGTCGCCGACCACGCGACGCTCGTTCCAATGGACGACATCGCCGGATTCGAGCGCGGGCTCAGCGCCGTATTGCGCGATCCTGGCGCGTATCGAGCCAAGACTGCGGCCGGCCGTCGCCGGTTCGAATCGCAGTTCACCATCGAGCGGGCCGCCACCGAGATGATCGCGTTCTTCGAGCGCGCCGCGGATTCCGGCTGGAAACAGTGATCGAACCGCACATCGCCGGTCGACCCCCAAATACGCGACGAGTGCTCTTCGTCATGGCCCAGGCCCAACGACGCGGCGCCGAACTCGAATGTCAGGAGACCGCCGAGGCGTTGCGGGCGCGAGGGTTCGATATCGATATCGCCGCCCTTTCACCATCTGCCGATGCTTCCCAACTGGCCGTTGATGTACTCGGGCCCACATCGTTGCCGAGCTCCCGGACGGGCGCCGCGAGCACCACCTGGCGACGTTGGCTGGCCTTGCGGGCTCGGAGTCGGGATTGTGCGCTCGTCGTAGCCTACGGCTCGATCACTTTGCCAGCGTGTGCGTTGGGCCTGGCGGGCACGCGAACACCCTTCGTCTATCGCAGTATCGGCGATCCCCGGGCGTGGGTCCGAGGCCGGGCCCACCGGGCGCGGACCGCGATCATGCTGCGCCGGGCCGCCGCCGTGGTCTGTCTGTGGGATGGCGCCACTCGGTCGATGCAAGACCTTTACCGCGTCGCTCCGGATCGGTTGCGGGTCATTCCAACGGGCCGCGACCCAACGCGATTACGACCTCCCACCGGCACCCAACGCGCCGATGCCCGTCGATTCTTCGGCATCGCTGACGACGCTGTCGTAATCGCGTTGGTCGGGGCCATGGCTCCCGAGAAGCGCGTTGACCTCGCCCTCCGGGCCGCGGCCGAGGTCGGCCACTGCACCGTCCTGGTGGCCGGCGACGGGCCCGAACGCCGAACATTCGAGAAGTTGGCCGCACAGTTGCACACCATCGACGTACGTTTCCTCGGGCTGGTGGACGACATCGTTCCGGTGTTCCATGCCGCCGATTTGGCGGTCCTGGCCAGTCGGACCGAAGGACTGCCCGGAGTCGTGATCGAGGCGGCGCTGTGCGGGGTGGCCACGATCACCACGAACGTGGGCGGCGTAGGAGAACTGATCGACTCGCCGAACACGGGCATCGTCGTCGAGGCCATCGACAATGACCCGGGTCGCCAAATCACACTTCTAGCCGAAGGATTGCGGCGTGCGACCTCGCAGTACCGATACCTCGGCCGTAACGCCCGCCGGTTCGTCGCGGCCAGGTTCGGGACAACGGTCATGGTCGACCGATGGGTGGAGGTCTTCCGGGGGTTTGGCATAACCCCAGACGCGCCGATGACACCAACTCCCTGATATGCAGCGGTAGGCTCAGCGTCGTCCGATGGAAGAATCCAATGAATACCTACGCGCCATTCGGCGCAATTGGGCCATCCCCGTAGTGGCGATGGCTCTCGGTCTGTTGGCGATGTTCTTCACGACGCCGGCCAAACCGAAGCTCAAGCCCATCGCTTATCGGGCCGTACACACCATTTTACTTAACCAACGGGGCGAATCCTCAACAATCTCGACGAATCAACTTTCGCTTTTCACAACCGTCGGGGAGGTGCCGAAACGAGTTGCAGACATTCTCCATTGGAAGGGTAAACCGGCTGAGCTGGCCGCTCAGGTGACGGCGAGCGTGGACGCATCCAACGGAACGTTCACGGTGAGTTCGCAACAGAGCGAGCCTAAGCGGGCCGAAGAGGTGGCTGACACATTCGCCGACGAAACCGTCCGCTACCTCAATCAGCAACAAGACCAACAGCGCCAAGAGCGAAAGGCCAGCGCCCAACTACGACTCACGCGCCTGCAGAACCAGGTTGACGAACTCGACGCGCGGCTGGCCGCCAACCCCAATAGCGGCATCGTCAAAGCGCAACGGGATGCCGCGATCGTCTCGTACAGCACGGCCTTTCAACAGGCCCAAACCGTGAACGATGACACTTCCGGAATCGGCATGAACACCCTGCAACGGGCTCAAGCGATCCCGATTCAGGCCGGCGGCTTTCGCGCTCCCAGTTCGCGTCGGGCCAGAGTGCCGATCGGCGGGTTCTTCGGCCTGATCGGTGGCTTCGGATTGATTCTCCTGCTGGAGCGCTTCGACGGCCGTGTACGCGATCGTCGGCGAGCCGAGTTGGCCCTCGGCTCGCCCGTCATCGCCGAGCTACCCACAATCGACCGACGCCATCGGGGGCCGAAGTTGTTCGTACGGCCCGACGCCGGATCAAATTTGGCCGAGGCGTATCGCACCTTGCGAACGTCGCTCACATTCCTGGCCCAGGACGAGAACACCGCCAGCTCAAGCGATGGACGAGTCGGTGTCGTTCTCGTGAGTTCGCCTTCGCCGGGCGACGGCAAGACCACGACGGCCGCCAACGTAGCCGCAGCCTTCGCCGAAACCGGCCGCTCGGTGGCGGTGGTCAACGCCGACTTTCGGCGCCCATCCATTTCGCCATTTCTCGGCCCGGCCCGATCGTTGGCGTCTCTCACGCTCGATCAGGTGCTCAATGCTCCGTTGCGTCGCCTCATCCAGCCGTCGCAGGTTGAGGGCATTTGGGTGCTCGATCTGGCCGGAGTGGATGCTCCGCCCGGCGACTTGGCTCGGATCGCGGCCCGCCTCGTCGAGCAAATGATCGACCGAGTCGACGTGGTCATAGTCGACACGCCGCCGCTGTCGGTGACGGCCGAGGCTCTCGAGTTCGTGTCGATGGCCGCTATTTCGCTCATCATTGCCCGGGTCGGCCGTACTCGAGTCCGCAGCGCCGAACGGGCCCGAGAACTCCTGCAGTTCACTGGGGCCAAACAGATCGCGGTGGCCTTGACCGATACCGGCAAACCGAGCCGTCGTCGCTACCAGTACTACCGGTATGCAAACTACGCGAGCGCGCTACCACCTTCCAGTTTAGACGAGCCGCGACCGCGCCGGGCGCCCGATCCCTTTAACCTCGATCGGAGCTATACGAGCGCACCGGTTTCGGCGGAAGCACCGGTGCGATGACTTCCTCGGCTCCAAGGCGCTGGCCCTCCACCGAACGGAGTTTGCGCACGACCGGACGACGCTTACCGACGCTTGCGAGGCTCATCGAACTGGCGAAACGGTGGGACGAACCATCGAGGTTGGCCTACGTAGGTCTGGTGGCCATAGGTGCCTATGTGATGGCGCTCGGCTGGGCGATGGAACATCGCGACTATGACGAGTGGGGGGCATTCGCCGTCTTTCCTGTTCTGGTCACGGTAAGTTTGCCGATTCTGTGGCGTATCACTCGCGATGACGAACGCCCCATTCCTGGGATCTTGGGGTTTGGAGTCGTGGCCAAATTGCTCGCCTCGCTGGCCCGCTACTACGTCGTCTTCGCAGTGTATGAAGGCAATGCTGATGCTTCCACCTATCACGAAGCCGGCATTCAAATCCGACATTCGTTTCACTCCGGCGCGATATCGATTTTCGGACTCATCCCTCACGCCGAGGGCACCGACTTTCTGAAGCAACTCACTGGACTTCTCTACACCGTCATGGGGCCGACCGTGCTCGGCGGTTTTCTCGTATTTTCCTGGATGGGGTTCTGGGGACTGATTTTCACGTATCGGGCCGTGCTGATCGCCTTTCCCGAAGCCGACTCCCCGTCGCTACGCCAAGTTCCTCTTCTTCCTCCCGTCGTTGCTGTTTTGGCCCTCCAGCCTCGGGAAGGAATCATGGCTGATGTTCACCCTCGGCATCACCTTCTACGGCGCGGCCGGGCTTCTCACGGCCCGACGGTCAGGCCTGCCGCTGACCCTACTGGGATGCGCCTTGACGGCGATGGTTCGCCCTCACGTGGCCGCCGTAGCCATCGTGTCGTTGGCTATCGCCTTCATCTTCCGATCCAGTCACACCGGTGATGACGTACGCAAAACTGAAGGAGCTTCAGCACGCAAACTCATTATCGTGGGTATTCTCATCATCGGCGTTGCAGTGGCCATCTCGCAGTCAGCACGATTCTTAGGATCGCGGGGCAACATCAACGAAGTACTCAACAGCGTATCGAAGCAAACCAACATAGGTGGGTCGGCTATTCATTCTGAGCATCCAAACTCGATTCTGCAGTTCCCGCAAGCGGTATTCGCAGTGCTTTTCCGGCCAACGCTGCTCGAAGCTCACAACGCTACCAACCTCATTGCCGCCATGGAGACCACCACCCTGCTGGTGTTTTTCGTCTCCTCAGCGAAACGCATACGAACCTGTCCGGCCTGGTTGTTTCGACGTCCGTTTGTGCTTTTCTGTGTTACCTACAGTGCTATCTTTTCGTTCGCCTGGTCGTCAATTGGCAATCTCGGGATCTTGGTTAGGCAACGCACGTTGGCCTGGCCTGCGGTGCTCATTCTTCTCGCCCTCCCCACGTCTCGACCAAAACGTCGTCAAACTCAGGGCCTTTTGCGAGCCGGCGCCCTCGAAGTTGCCGCCTCGCCCGTCAAAGTCGACCCTGCCGCCAACGTCGCGTCGAGAACGGTGGCAACCGCTTTCCACATCACCGCCGCATCGAAACGGGATGCACAATCGGCTCGGGCGGCCGTCCCAATCCGAGCCCTGAGCACTTCGTCGTCCATTAACGATGCCATCGCCGATCGCAGCGCGCCCGGGTCGCCCGGAGCAACGACGAGACACGTCTCATCCGGAGACAGGTAGTCACGCAGAGCGTCGGTGGCGGTGACGACGCATGGTTTCCCAAGGCCCATGGCCTCCAGCAGCACCGATTGACCGGTCGGGTACGCCAGTTCGCGGGTCGGAATCACCACGATTCGACACTTCGCCAACAGCGAAAGATAGGTCTGGCGATCAACCTCGGGGCGAACGGTCACTTCGATCGGCAACTTACCTTCATCTAGCAGCTCGGGCCGACAGACGAGCGTCACCGGCCAACCGCTCCCGGCAACGGCCGAAAGGAACGTGGGCCAATCGCGGCCCTTGTCCCGCCCGACGGCCAGTACGGTGCCGTCGTCGCCCACCTCCGATCCGGGCAATGTTCGAACATCGATGCCGAAGGGAACAACCGAAATGTTCTTGACGGGAATCTGCAGGTACGCCGCCAGCAGCGCCGTCTGGTTCGAGCTGTACACGATCACTCGGTCCACATTTCGATAAAGGCGCCGGTATCGGGCCAACGTCTTGGGCGACGCGTGTTCGCATAGATCTGTAAGCCAGCAGGCGATGATCACCAAACTTTTCCGGGGCGCACGAAGGCGACGGGGAAGTGGCAATCGGCTCCGAATGTCGCGCCAGAGCGCCAAGAAATGACCTTCGCTCTCGAACATAGCCATGGTCAGCGGCGCCCGCCGAATGCTCGGGCTCAAGAGGATGGTTTGAAGCAAGGCAGCGGTCGCTCGTTCGATCCGTTTCACGACTGGCGCGATCGGTCGCAAGGTCCAAGGTCGGTGACGGTGCGCTTCGGTGGTTACCAGCTCGAATCCGTTCGCTTCAAGGTGGTCGATGCCATATGGAAGACGTCCTTCGTTGTCCGCCGCAAAAGTCACATGATCCGGAGCCTTCAAGAACGCGATCCGGCGAGTCATGCCACCATCTTGGTCGGCCGGCGAGCGATGATGGCGGACGTGGACCACTGCGTCGCGACTTCGCGAGAACCGACCGGACCACCGGTGCGCGTGGTCCATTTGATGTGGCGCCTGAGCAAGGGCGGCGGCATTCCTATCGTGGTTCGAAATCTCATCGAGCGCATCGACCCGGCCCGGGCCGAGTGCCGCGTCATCACGATTCGGCCGCGCTTCGAAGAAGACGAACTGGGCTCGCTCCCCGCTCCGGTCGACGGGCTCGGGTTCACCGGTACCCTGAGTGCGGCTACTCGCCTTCGAGCCCTCGTCAAAGCCGGGGTGGCGACGTTTCGGGCTCGTCCCCAGGTCGTGCACGTGCACTCAGGGACGGCATGGATGTCGGTTCTGGCCCGCCTTCTCCTCCCCCGAACGCCCTTTCTGCTCGAAGTCCACGACGCCCCGGGCTACGGGCGGCACTCGGCCCGTACCGAGCGCTTTGAAGGGTTGCTGGCCCGACGCTTCGGGTATCGAGCCGTATGCCATTCCACTTCGGTGCAAGCGGATCTGGAGAGAGACTGGCGGCTGCCCGCGCACCAAATCGTGCGGTTTCCTCTCGGTATCGACACCGATCAGTTCTCGCGGCCGGCACAAACCCGCGATGCCTGGAGGGTGGCGCACGGCATCGCGCTCGACCGTCCGCTCGTGCTGTACGTAGCTCGACTGGTGCCGTCGAAGAACGTGGCCCTCCTCATCGAAGCCACCTCCCGTCTCGTCCATCCCGTGACGATTGCTGTAATCGCCGGAGGGTCACAGCATCAAGCCCTCGCGGCCGATATCGTCGGCCGCGGTCTTCAGGACCGGATCCGCCTCCTCGGCACCATTCACTTGCCTGAACTCGTCGATGCGTATCACGGCGCCGATGTGTTCTGCTCGACCTCTGACTACGAGGGCTTCGGCTTGGCCGTGGTCGAGGCCATGGCCGCCGGGCTGCCAGTGGTCGCCACCGCCGTCGGCGGCGTCAACGATCTGGTGATGGACGGCGTCACCGGTCGATTGGTTCCGGCCGGTGACGCTGCGGCCGTCGCCCAGGGATTGGCCGAAATATTGATCGACGAAGGAACGCGCATAGCCATGGGACGCTCCGGTCGGGCCCGAGCCGTCGAACAATTCGACGTGGCCCGGATGGTCGCGGCCTTCGAAGACCTCTATCGAGCTACGGCCATTGGCGGGTCCGCCAGATCGGGGCGAGCGAAACCAGCAATCGGGCGATAGCGCGCTTGCTGGTCGGGAGGGCGCGCCAGGCCTGGAAGAAGTGGCTCTGCGCGGCGCGCCACTTTCGGTCATGAGCGGCGCCCGTGGCGATGATGGCATGATGGTTCGACAGTAGGAGCGGGTCGAGCGCCAAGAGGTGGCCATGCTGCTCGAGCGTGTATCGAGCGGAGTCCGCGCGCAGGGCCGCGCTGTATGCCCCCCGATCGTGCAAATTCCAATGCAGGAGCGCCTCCTCAACGGCGGCGACGTTCGCGTCGTGAACTGCGGCCCAATCACAGAGGCGAAGCGACATTTCGGTATTCTCGCCGTAGCGAAGGTGATCGACGTATCCGCCTACCGCCTCGAAGATCGGTCGCCGGATCAGGAAGGTCCCGGCTTGAAAACACCCGCGTAGATTGTGAAATGCCGGTCCCAACGATGGCAACCGAAGTTGACGGCGCACCTCCTCGCCTTCGACCAGGACACGGTACCCACAACAGGCAACGACAACCGACGCGTCGCTGAACGGCTCAGCCAAATGGGCCAGCCACGTTGACTCCACCGCGTCGTCGGAGTCGAGAAACCCAATGAGTTCACCCGTCGCAAGGCGGGCTCCCGCGTTTCGCGCTCCACTAGGACCGAGCGAAGCTTCGAGTTCGACGACGGTCACGCGCGGATCGGCGATGGCCTTGGCCACCGTCACCGTCGAGTCGGTGGAGGCGTCATCGACGACGATTACTTCTAAATCACGAGTCGTTTGACGCAACAGCGACCCCACGGCCGACCCGATCTGGTCCGACCGATTGCGCACCGGAACAATGACGGAAGCAAGCACTGCGCCCTACTTCTCCCAAGTGGCCGGAACGTACACCGGCGAGAGCCGCACGACACCTGTCGGCGTCGGGGTCAACTCCGGTCCACCGACCGCCAGATGGCCAAACGATTGCCAGGGCAACACCACTGTGTGATCGGCGCCAAAGGCCCCCAGCCAGAGCGAGTAATTGCCGGCGCCGACCGGGAGCTGCGTGATATTGCAGCACAGCGTCCGAATCTCCGAAGAGGCTTCAACCGAAGTCTGAATCAGAAAGATGGGAGTGGAGGTTGCTTCGGTCACGCCGAGCACCAGGTCGAAGGTACGGGTTACGTCAGCGGCGATGTCGATCTCGACCTGCATCGGCCCGCCCGCTGTCAAAGGCTGCCCGTCTCGGCCCGCCGGTCGCACGGCCAGTACGCGCACCGGTCCGAGCCGGACCTGTTCGTGGTCGGTGTGCTCCTCGATGGAACGACGGTAGGCGCCGAGTACTTCGGCGGTGGAGCCGGTTCGGCGCTGCTCACCGTGATCGATCCAGATCGCCCGCTGACACATTGCTTGCACGGTCGGGAGATCGTGCGACACATAGACCAGGGTGGTGCCGACGGCGAGGACGTCGCGCATGCGGTCCAAACAACGCTTCTGAAACTCCGCATCGCCGACGGCCAGCACTTCGTCGACGATGAGAAGGTCGGGTTCCAAGAACGCGGCCACGGCGAAGCCAAGACGCATCGACATACCTGATGAATAGAACTTAACTTGGCGATCGACCGCCTCTTCGACGCCGGCGAAGCTTACGATGTCGTCGAACCGGGCGGAAATGGCCGGCCGTTTGAGGCCCAGCAGCGTGCCGTACATGAAGATGTTCTCGCGGGCCGTGAGTTCGGGGTGGATACCGGCCCGAACTTCGATCAACGCCCCGACCCGGCCGGCTGTCTCCACCCGTCCGGCGTACGGGAACATGACGCCGACCAACACCTTCAACAGCGTTGACTTACCGGAACCGTTCATCCCGATCAGAGCAATCGACTCGCCCGGGGCGACGTCGAACGAGATGTCGCGCAGCGCCCACCGCCATCCAACCGAGGGATCGCCCTTCCGACGAGCCCGCAGACGAGCAATCTCGTCGCGCAGTAAGGCACGATGGCGGTCGTCGCGAAATCGCTTCCACACGCGATCGACATGCAGAGAGCCGTCAGGCAACATCGGCGAAACCCGGTTCGATGCGCTTGAAGAGCGCGTACCCGCCGAGCAAGACCGCCAGTCCATGGGCCGCGGCCAACCCCAGATGAGGCCAATCCGGCGCAAAGCCATACAAAATGGTCCGGCGGTAGTTGTCGATCACCGGAGCGATGGGGTTCAAGAAGCAGTAGATGTTGACCCACGAACTTGGCACCGACGACAACGCGTAGCCGACAGGTGTGGCGAACAGGAGTAGCTGCATGAGGAGCGGTAGGCCGTGGCGTACATCGCGTACATACATGAGGACCCCGGCCAGCAAGAGGGCCCAACCCAACGTGATGGCCAGATGTACTATGAAAACAATTGGGAACCAGAGGCTGGCCCATTGGGGGGCGCGGCCGGTTACGAGGAACATGATTGGAAGGACCAGTGCGCTAATCGCGGCATCGACCAGCGCAGTGACAATCGCCGAGATCGGAAACACTTCCCGGGGACAGGGCACTTTGTTGAGCAACACCATGTTGTTCATGACCGCGGTCGCGCCCGACACCACCCCGCCCGCGAAAAATCCCCAAGGTATGAGTCCGGTGTAGGAGAACAAAATATACGGCACGTTCCCGGTTGGCACCTTGGCGACGTGATTGAAGAAGACCGAGAAGACCACGGCGAAGCCGACCGGTCCAATGAACGCCCATGCCACTCCCAGCATCGCCTGCTTGTACCGAGCCCGAAGATCGCGTTCGGTAAGCGTCCGCATGAGGCCGCGGGCCCGCCACAGCTCTCGAAGAAAGCGGTGAAGGTCAAACGGACGGCGGAACCTGAGTTCTGGCGGCGGCGCCACGGCGGTTACGTGAACGTCTGGGGTTCCGGGTCGGGTCATGGTCATCGTGGCGTTGCCATGGTAGTGAAAGGATTGCTCATCACGGGGGATACCCAACCGGCTCCGGGCACACGGGCTGCGCTGGGCATGGCGGGGAACGGGCGTGGGCGGGTTGGGCCGGGCGGGCATGGCGGGGAACGGGCGAGCATGGCGGGGAACGGGCGTGGCGCGTGCCACCATGGAGTCGTGCGCGCACTCGTCACCGGCGGCGCCGGGTTCATAGGCTCCAACATCGTCGACCGCTTGCTGCGCGACGGGTACGACGTCGCCGTGTTGGACGACCTCTCGAGCGGACGCATCGAGAACTTGCCGGCCGATATCGAATTATTCCGAGGTGAAGTCTCTGACGCCGACCTCGTCGCAAAGGCCGTCGCCGGATGCGAGGTGGTGTTTCACCAAGCGGCCCACCGAGCCGTTCTCCGATCGGTCGAGCAGCCATTGGCTACCAACAACGCCAACGTGACGGGCACGTTGACCGTCCTCACGGCCGCCCGCGACGCCGGCGTGCGCCGGTTCGTCGGCGCATCTTCTTCGTCGGTCTATGGAGGAGCAGATATTCGACCGACCCCCGAAACCGCGACCTTGTTGCCCCGGTCGCCGTATGCCGTGTCGAAACTGACGGGCGAGCATTATGGCCGTGTCTTCTGGGAACTGTTCGGCTTCGAGACCGTGAATCTCCGATACTTCAACGTGTACGGCCCGCGGCAACGGCCCGACAGCCAATATGCCGCCGTCATACCCTTGTTCATTGATGCGCTCCGCACCGGCGTCGACCCCGAGATACACGGCGACGGCAAACAGTCACGCGACTTTTCGTTTATCGATGACGTCGTCGAGGCCAATATTTGCGCGGCGATCGCACCGGCCCCAGACTGCGCCGGAAAGGCCTACAACGTGGCCGGAGGCCGGGCCTACGACCTCCTCGAGCTACTCGATATGCTCGCCGGCCACCTCGGTGTGACCTACACCCCTCGGTTCGCCCCGTCGCGGGCCGGCGACGTTCGCTATACCCTTGCCGATATTTCGGCCGCCGACCACGACCTGGGTTTCCGGGCCTCCGTGGCTTTCGTCGAAGGGTTGCGGCGTACTGTCGCATGGTTTCGGTAGCGTCCGATTGATCACCATCGGTCCCTTCCGGGCCCTCCGCTTTGACTTCGTGGTCGAGGGTTCTGCGAGTTGGTTGATTGACGAAATCGAGGCCGCACTCGCCGATCTTCGGAGACCAAAAGAGGCTGAGTTCGAACGACCGACTCTTTCGGTCCTCACCGTGATCCAAAGCGACGAACCGTCGAAATTTTGGCGCGTGTCGCTCGATGGAGAAATGCGCACCGAAGGGCACGACGCGGCCTACATCGTCGGCGTCGTGCTGCGCGAGATATCGGCCGTGGCCGTTCGTTCCATTTCGGGTCACCTCACCTTGCACGCGGCGGCGATGGCCCGAAACGACATTGCGCTGGTGATCGCCGGCCCCTCCCACGCCGGCAAGACAACGCTGGCCGCGGCGCTCACGCTGGCCGGCTGGCAGTACCTCAGCGACGACGTCGCACCGCTGGTCCGCCACCCGCGGGAGGCCGCCGACGGCCACGCCGCGGCCGGACGAAAGATGGCCTCCGACCGAGGACGGGATGCCGAGATCGATGATGTCGTCACGGTCATGGGTTTCGCACGTCCACTCACGTTGCGAGCCGGTTCAGCCGCGCTATTGGCCAAGTGGCTCCACCCGACCACGGAGCCCGGCGATGCGCCGGTGGAGCGCTACATTCGGGCGTCGCGGTTCGGCGTCGTGATCGAGCGGGCGAGGCTGGGGGCGTTTGTGATTCTCGATCCGACCGGCGCGCCCCCAGACCCCAATCACCCACTCGAACGCTTGAGCCCCGGCACGGCGTTGTTGGAGTTGGCGCGGTGCACGCACGGCGAGACCCCTCTTGACCGCGAACGACTCACGGCGCTGGCCACGATCAGCCCACTGGCGCCGACGTATCGAATTGGTCGCCCGTCCTTCGATTCCGCTCCAGCCGTGCTGCAGCGCATCCTCGATGCCGCGACGACGAGTGCGCCAGTATGACGTCAGCCCGGCCGGACTGAACGCTAGCGTTCTCGCGTGGTCGCGCTATTCCCGGTCGTCTTGGCCGGACTCGGAGTTGGGCTGGCCGCAACGGCTCGCCTCTTGGCGTCACAGCGGGGCAGGAGGTTCCGCACTCCGCGTCCCTGGATCACCGCGCAACTGGCCTTGATCAGCGGCTTCGTCGCAGCCGTCGGGTCCGCCCACCCCACTTCCCTCAGGCTCGTCGACTACCTTCTGTGCTTCGCCGTCGGTGCGTTCGCGGTGGTCGTCGGGGTACGGGTCAAACGGTGGCCGCTCGTGGGCGCGCTCGCCTTGCTTGGCGTTACTTCGCTGCTCGGCGGGGGGTCACCGGCCGCCGCCGCCTTCGCAGGGGCGGGTCTGGGCGTTGCCATTGCGCTGCGATCGCGGCCCCGTCCCTCCCCGCTCTTCGCCGCGTTGGCCACCAGTCTTGGCGGCCAGGCCGCCCTGCGGCTGCCAACGGGATTGCCAGCTCGCGTGCCCACCGTGATCGGGGCTCTGGCGTTCATCACGTTCGTCGTCTCGGCGCATTACGCCTCCCGTCCGTCGACTCGTCGTCGGGCGCGGCGCATCGTCATGGCCGTCGCCGGAATCTGGTTTGCTGGTGCCGCCGTGAGTTCGGTCGGACTGGTCCTCGCCCGCCACGATGCCCTGAGGGCAATCGCCGGGGGACGCACGGCTTTGCGCCTCGTCCAAGAATCCAATAGCGGCGGTTCCGCCGCCGCCCTCGACCAAGCCCGACGCGACATCGACCGCCTCACCGATCACCTCTCGGCTTGGTGGATGCGACCCGCGCTCGCCGTGCCCATCATGGCGCAGCACGTCGATGCGCTCGCGCGGGTGGCCGGATCGGCCCGAAGAGTGGTCGAAGCCGCCGGGGCCACCAGCCGGTTGGCTGACGTTCGCAACTTTCGGGTGACCGGTGGCGGTCTCGACGTCGTCCGCCTCCAGAACCTGCAAGCGCCGTCGGCGCAACTCGATCGGGCGATCTCCGACTTACGGGCCCGCCTCGATGGACTCGACAATCCGTGGCTCGTGGGCCCATTTACCGATCGGGCGGCCACCCTCAACCTCGAACTGGCGAAGGCCGACGAAGCCACCGCAACCTTGCGCCGCAGCCTGGCCGTCCTGCCCGGACTCCTAGGCGCCAACGGGCCTCGCCGTTACCTCTTGGTCGTGCCCACACCGGCCGAGGCCCGAGGTTCTGGTGGGGTGATCGGCAACTACGGCGAGCTGGTCGCCGATCACGGCCACCTCCGGTTGGCCGCGTTTGGACGGGCTGCGGAGCTTCATGAACGCGGCGTCGCCCCCGAAGCCCGCAGTCTCATCGCGGCGCCCGACTACGCGGCGCGGTACGCCCGGTTCCTTCCGCAGATCTGGTGGCAGAACGTGACGATGTCGCCCGACTTTCCGTCGGCCGCGTACGTAATGGCCAACCTCTACCCGCAATCGGGGGGCACCCCCGTCGACGGAGTTATCAGCGTCGACCCCATCGGCCTCGCCGCCTTGTTGCGCCTCAGCGGCCCGATCGAGGTGCCGGGCTGGCCCCAACCCATCACCGCCGATAACGCCGCCCAAACGTTGCTCTTCGATCAGTACGTCAAGTTTCCGGCGCAAGACCCCACCCGACGGGCACAGTTGTTGGGCACTGTGGCCACGGCGGTATGGCAGAAGGTCATCACCGCCACACTGCCGGCGCCGGCCGTTATCGGGGCCGCGCTAGGACCGGCAGCGCGCCAACGCCACTTTCAGCTGTGGTCGACGCGTGCTCAGGAACAGCACTACTTCACGGCGTTGCATGCCGATGGCGGGTTCTGGCCCGAAGCCACCGGTGACGGCGTGGGCGTGGTTGTGAACAACGGCTCGGCCAGCAAGATCGATTGGTTCCTGCATCGGGCGCTTGGCTACGACGTCACCATCGATCGGCGGGCCCACACGATACGCGCCGACCTCGATATCACCCTGCGCAACGATGCGCCGGCCACCGGCCTTCCCCGCTTGATCATCGGCAACGACATCAACCCTGCACCGGCCGACGGCACGAGCCGACTTTACGTGTCGGTGTACTCACGCCTCGCGCTCGACCACGCGACTCTCGACGGTCAGTCGATCGCCCTCGATCGTCAAGAAGAACTCGGCGGACACGTGTACTCCGCATGGGTAACGGTGGCGTCGCGATCATCGCGTCGCCTCACGCTCGATCTGCGTGGCCCCGAGCCGACCGCTCCTTACCGGCTGCGCGTTGCCACGCAGCCGCTCATCAACGCCGATCAACTCCGAGTCAAGGTCACCGACTCGGGGTCCCCTGCGTTCAGACCCGCCACCCAGCAGTGGCGGGTCGATCAGGATCGACCTTTGGCTTTCAGCTTGCCCTGAGTTGATCCCGCAACTCAGCGATCAAGGCCTCGATGTCGAACTCGCGCACGATCCTCACGGGCGCGTTTTGTTGGATCGCCGCGAGTAGGGTCAAATCCTCGACGGAAGCCGGGCGTTGGTTACCTATGGCAAAGGCGAACAATTGGGCCAACAGCTCAGCCGGACCGGGGTCGGGCGGGCACAGAGTGAAGATGGCAACACCCCGCACCGGCACTCGCACATCTTCGAACCCGAACTCCGTCGCGTGCCTCGGGTATCGGCGGTCGAGGTCGCTGAGCGCATCGGGGTCATAGTCGAATCTCGGGGCACGAACGACGACCTCGAGGGTGCCCGGATCGAGCAAGATCGGCGCCCCCGGCACAATTCGAATACCGTCGCGCGAGAGGCGCCGAGCCTGAGTTTCGAGACCAGGACCGAACATCTCGCTGACGAGCACGGCCCCGCTGGCACCCACTAAGGCGCGGGCCCGAAGCGGCCGCAGCTGCGGGTGACAACCCCGGGCCGGCCCGAACGTTTCCAACAGGCTGAGCGTGGCCCGCACGGCGTGACCGATCGACGTGGCCCGCGCCGCCAGTGAATCGCGTCGATACACGAAGGGGACGGCCCTTACTCGTCTTTGGTCTTGACCGACCTGTATCGTGAGGTTCGGATAGGCCTCGACGCCGGAGAGCAGCGACGGGGCCAGCAGGGCGCGCAACTCGTCGAGTACCGCGGCGGAATTCGACCGGACCCCGAGGGTCTGCGAACCCACTCTTACGGCCACGACTCCCGCTGACCCGAGCGGGAAAGACTTATCCAGTCAAGGGTTCGGGGGTTCGGCCAGCACGCCCTCGAAGCGGTCCCGGAGGTCAGGAATCGGGTCGTCGTGCGTGCAGCCTGGCCCGTGGTCGGACTGGTCGGCCTCGACGGCCGCGAGTGGCGGGGCCCCGTTCGGGTCGAACAATAAGCCTTCGGATTGGAGCAGGGCCGCCAGCGCGATGGTGTCGGCCAGCACTACGCCGTGCGGGGCGCCGAGTTCGTCGGCCAGGTCCGCGCAAATCTCCTGCAACGACGATGACCCGTCGATGCACGCCCACACCACCGCGGCCATCGGGTTCAACAAATGCAGCCGTTGCGTGGCCTCGTCCAAGATCACCGCCTCGGAACCAACCTCGACCACGAACGCCGAAGGCGACTTCGAGAAGGCCACCGCGCCGGCCGCCTCGGGCGCCGCCATCTCGGTCACGGGCATTGGATGGTGACGACGATGTAGCCGTCGGGCACCGCGCCGCTCGGAGAAGCCGGAGGTCCTGCGCCTCCGAACGCCCCCCAATGCAACTGCCCGGGAGTGAAGGCAACCGTCGTGCCGGGCGTGACCGTGACCGTCGTCGTGCCGAGCGACCCAGGCCCAACGAGAAGATTGGTCGCGGTTCCGAAACAGTTGCCGCCGTTGCCCGTGCCCTCCTGATCAAGCACGGCACTCACCCCGACGATCCGGCAGCTGAACCCGCCGGCGATGGTGAAAGTAGCCGGCATCCGCGTACCGGCCCCTGTTGCGGCCTGATGGTAGATAGGTCCCCCCGACACCGAGAGACCCACTGATGCGGCGCTGACGTTTTTCGTGGGCTTCAATCCGGTGGACGGGCACACAGGGGGTGGGCAGAACGCGTACGTACTGTCCGCCAGCAACGCCATCTCGCTGAAGTGGTTTGCTGTGTTATTGGCCCCCCCTCGTGGCGTCGTCTGCCGGTACGCCACCCAATAGCACCCAGGAGTGGCACTCACCGCCCCCGCGGGACTGGCGAGGCTCTCGATGATCAGCGGCGCCGTCCAGCCGATGGCCACCGCCACTCCGGCTTTGCGGATGAGCGCCCGTCGGCTCATCGAGCCGTCGGAGGCAGCCGAACTCTGGGGCGGATCTGATGGCATCATAAACCTGTGGTCGAGCGTAGTAGCGGTCTGATCGTGCTCTGAGCTATAGCGCTCATCGATATCCCGAACCGTCGGCGGCCGCTCGGGGCCGCCGCGCCCCTTCGTCGCCGCGGTCGCGCCGATGCGCCGCCCCCCACATAAAGTTTCCTCCGACGATCGACGCGACCGCGACCGCCGTAAGCGGGATGGCAAGATTCGAACCGGTGAAGGCCGAGTCGTTCAATCGGACCAGAATCAAATCGCCCTTCACCTTGACCGTCTTGCTGCGAGGATGACGATTCTTGTCGACCCCGCCCACCTTGGCGCTCGTTCCATCAGCCATGTCACACACTCCGGGCACCATCGCCACCACGTTGCCGTTCGCGTCGGCCTTCAGACCAATGACCCGCCCACCGATGCGCACGGTCACGTCGGAGTTCGGGGCGAACTGGTTGGCGTCGATGCGTAGAATCCGACACGGTGTCGTCGAGTCGGCTTTCGGTGCCGCTACGGGCACGAGTGAGGCCGGTGGAGCCGCACTATTGCCTTGAGCAGGAGTCGAGGTGGACGCCGCGGTGTTGGTAGCGGGCCGGGTGCTGGTGGATGGCGGTGACGTGGGTCCACCGGCGTTGGGCGCAGTCGTCGGCGAAGGCGCCCGATCAGCGAGGGTCGTAGGTGGCCCCGTGGACAGACCGGCGATGGTGGTGGTCGCAACCGGCAACGTCGCCCTGATCACGATCGAAGGCCCGGGACTCGACGTGTCGATGGTTGTGGGGGGTCCAGGCGGGTATTGTGCGGACGCGCCCGCGGCAAGAACCAACGGCGCCACGCTGCAAAGCAACGCACCCACCAAGAAACGGCGTGACATGTTGGGGAGTATGGCACCTGTATCGGCAGAACCTTGGGCATTCTTTAGTTTCGGGTGGACGCCCTATCATCAGCATTGGTGAGTCAATTTCGCCTGACGCACGCGACGGGCGAAGGCGATAGCGCAACGCGCGAAGCTGTCAGCCCAACGCCCGAATCTGTCAGCGCAGTCGGCTCACCGTTTCGTATCGCCGTGATCTGCACGGCAAACCAATGTCGGTCGGTCATGGTCGAGCATCTCTGGTCAGCGCAGCTGAGCGCGGCCTCGGCCATGCGGCGCCGAGCGGAGCCCGTCACCGTCCGCTCGGCCGGCCTCTTGCCTGGCGGCCAGCCGGCCACTCCTCGCACTGTTCGAGCCTTGTCCGAGCGGGGCCTTGACGCGTCGGGCCACCGAAGCCGCCAGATCGGGCCTTGGCTGAGTTCGGGCGACCTGATCATCACCATGACGTTCGAGCAACTGCGAGTAGTTATCGCGTCCGACCCGGCGCTGTGGCCCCGGGCGTTCGCGTTGCGCCAACTCGTGGCTCGGGCTGAGACTGGACCGCCCCGCTCGGCCGAGCAAACCCCGGCGGACTGGATCGCGCAGCTCCACGCCGGCCGCAGCGCCCGCGACACCATCGCCCCGGCTTGGCTCGACATCGACGATCCCACCGGTGGTTCCCTTCGCCGGCACCGTGCGTTGATCGACGAACTTGACGTGATGCTCGCTCGGCTGACCGAACTAATCCTTGGAGCCCATAATTGAGACAGACTGCGGGCATGGCTTTCGATCGGATTGGCGTAGTGGGTGGTGGCCTCATGGGGTCAGGTATCGCCGAAGTTTCGGCGCGGGCCGGTTGCGACACGATCGTGTTAGAGGCGAACGCGACTGCGCTCGACGGCGCTCGGCGACGAATCGAGACGTCACTGGCCCGAGCCGTGAAGTCGGGCAAGCTGGAGGAGCCGGGCGCCGAGCGGGCGCTCTCATTTCTGGATTTCACCGTCGATTATGGGGCTTTCCACGATCGAGAACTCGTGGTCGAAGCGGTCTATGAAAATGAAGCGGCCAAACTCGAGGTTTTTCGTCGTCTTGATGAAGTCGTCACTGATCCGCTGGCCGTGCTCGCCAGCAATACCAGTTCAATTCCCATCATGAAGTTGGCCATGGCCACAAAACGTCCCGCTCAAGTGATCGGCGTCCACTTCTTCAATCCTGTCCCGGTCTTGCGTTTGGTCGAATTGGTGACGTCTCTGCTCACCAGTGCAGAAACCGAAGCACGAGCCGACTCGTTCGCTACCCAGGTACTGAACAAACGAGTGATTCGCTCCAAAGACCGCGCCGGCTTCATTGTGAACGCCCTCCTGATCCCGTATCTTCTCTCCGCCATTCGCATGATGGAGTCAGGCTTCGCTACGGCCGACGATATCGATGCCGGTATGGTCGAAGGGTGTGCTCACCCAATGGGCCCGTTGCACCTCGCCGATTTGATCGGACTCGACACCACCATGGCCGTGGCCGAGTCGCTGTACGCCGAGTTCAAGGAGCAGCTGTATGCCCCTCCGCCATTGCTGAGTCGCATGGTCGAAGCGGGCCTACTCGGACGCAAGAGCGGCCGTGGCTTCTACGTTTATCAATGAGCCGCTTATCAATGAGCCGTCTGTCGATGAGCCGTCTATCGATGATGCGTCAATGCCGGTAGTGAACATGCAACGGACGCGCTGAACAACTAATGCAAGATTCGATCCCTCCTCCTGTTCCGGTTGACGAGGCCGACATGGAAGGCCGCATTACCGTCGCCTGGAGGGAACTGCGTCGCGGCGCATCGATGCTTCGGTTGCGGGCGTTGGTCATAGGCGGCCCCAATGGCCTCGATCTGGGACAACTCGACACCCTCGAGCTTCTGGTGCGCCGGTCGCGGTTGCGCATGAGTGACCTGGCCGAAGCGCTGCGCATCGACAACAGTTCGGCCACGCGAGCCGTCGCCCGCCTCGTCGACGCCGGACTGGCCCGCCGAGAACCGTCGCCCGGCGATGCCCGTGGCGTTCTCGTCGTAGCGACAGAACAGGGCGTCGATCGGTGGGTTGAGCTCTCATCGCGGTGGGGATCGGCCATGAAAGCCATGCTCGCGACGTTTGATGATGGCGAACAGGTCGCGCTGGCTCACCTGCTCGAGCGACTTGTCATCAGTCTTGACGAATGGGTAAACCAGCAGGTCGATTCGGGCTTATAACCGTGTAACTCCTGTCACATCGAACAGGGGTTCTCAAGATCGCTCCGTTCCTGTAAGGTTTGATCTTCGTGTCGGCCCATGCGTCGATGCTCCCGCTATCGGGCCCTCAGAACCACTTTCGATAGCTGCCCATTCGGGAACGTCCCGTCGGGCTCGGTTGCCACGGCCTTCGCGCCCCTCCACGTGGCAGCGACCTCTTGGAAGGAGCCATTCCATGTCATCGTTGCGTCTTCCCCCGCGCCGTTCCCGTGGCCCCCAGCCCCCCATGTCACGGATCACGTTCCTGACTGGGCTCGTGGTCACCGTTCACGCGCTTTCCGTATCATCTGTGGCCTGGGCCGATGCGCGCCCGGGCAGCCACCCCTCGGCAATTATCGAGGCGACTGTGCCCTCGACCATGCCCGCGGCCGATGAACCCCTGTCCGTAGTCTCGACCATCGTCGTCACCGCCGTGGCGCCATCGTCGGGGATTTCGGTCGTCCCCCCCTCCCCCGCACCGGTCCCGTCCAACATAGCGGCGGCGAGCAATTCGACCCTACCGGCGCCTGTACCCGCCACGGCACCGGTAGTCTCCGTCGCCCCCACCGCAACAACCTCGCCGATCGTTTCGTCGACGACGGCCCCGCCCCCGCTGACAGCCCCGGTCACCACCGCCGCTCCTACCGCCGTAGCCGCGCCGGCCGTCGCTTTCGACGGACCCCTGACGACGGCCGGACGAGCGGCTTCACTGGCCGGCCAACCATCTCGGCGAAGGAATAGCGCCCCCGCGATAGGCCGTTCTTCGAGACCGTGGGGCGGACTTTCGTACGCCGAGGCCGTTATCATCGGACGCGAGTCTCGGGGGCGGGCCGCGGCCAAGAACCCCCGATCCTCGGCTTTCGGTGTCGGACAACTCCTCGCCGGCAATCGGGTCAAATACGCCCCTCGCTGTGGCGCGGCGGCGCGGAGCATCGATTACGGGGCGCAGCTCTGCATGATGCGGGCCTACATCTACGACCGGTACGGATCGGCCGCGCGAGCACTGGCCTTTCGCCGCAGCCACGGATTTTATTGACCGCCCTTAGGGTGCCGCGATCCCGCCGTGCTCAGCTCAGGACGTTAGCCGGCGAGGAGCTTGGCCGCACGCGCCGCGGCCCGGCGTTGGCGGCGCATTATTCGACGTTCGTCCTCCGTGGCTCCACCCCAGACGCCATAGTCTTGGTGGGTCACGAGGGCAAACTCGAGGCAACACTCCCGGGCCGAACAACCTCGGCACACAGCCTTGGCCTTGGCGATCTGTTCCACGGCCGGGCCAGTGACGCCGATCGGGAAGAAGAGGTTGACATCGACATCGGTACAGGCCGCGTGCTGGCGCCATTCCATGCTGTTCCAGACAGCCGGAGCGACGGACATCACACGCTGAAAGGGGAGCAGCGCGCTTTCCACGAATCGCAGCATAGCCATCGCTCGAACCGTTTGTTCACCGAATGTTCATCGTTATTACAGATGGATGTCCGCGGTTACGCCGCGGGCTCTGACAGTAGTCTTGCCGTGTGACGATCCCCCTTTCGAGCGGCACTCGCCCGCTGTGCACGGCTGCCCTCGATCGGGTCGTGTATTTACTCGACCGGTCTCTGGCCGATGGTTACCGGATTCGGGCTTTTCAACGAGCGCTGGCCGTTATTGGCGGCCTTGACGATGACGAACTGGCCGAGCGGATCGACAATGGCACCCTTACGCAGCTCGATGGTATCGGCGACGCCACCGCAACCGTGATCGCCGAAGCCGCCGGCGGAACCGTAGGTACGTATCTGACCAAGCTTGAAGCCGAGACGCTGATCGTGCGCACCCCCGGCGGCGACCAATTGGTGCACGAGCTGCGGGGCGATTGCCATCTGCATTCCACGTGGAGCGACGGGAGTGCATCCCCCCTCGCCATGGCCGAAGCGGCCCGGGCGCTGGGTCACGAATACATAGTGCTGACCGACCATTCGGCTCGTCTCACGGTGGCCCACGGCCTGACTCGTGAGCGTCATATGCGCCAACTCGAAGAGGTCGCCGCCGTCAACGAAGCTGTCGCGCCGTTCCGGGTGCTTACCGGTATCGAGGTCGACATCAACGAAGACGGCTCGCTCGACGGCGATGACGATCTGTTGGATCACCTTGACGTCGTGGTGGCCAGCGTGCATTCGAAACTCAGAATGGAACGCCAAGCCATGACCCAACGCATGGTCTTGGCCGCAGCCAACCCTCGAGTCGACATTCTCGGCCATTGCACCGGCCGAAAAGTGACAGGCAAGGGCCGTGACGGGTCAGATGCTGACTTCGATCTGGTGTTCGCCGCGTGCGCCCGCTTCGACAAAGCGGTCGAAATCAATTGCCGTCCCGAACGCCTCGACCCGCCCCGTGCCCTCATCGCTCGGGCCCTCGAGATTGGTTGCCGATTCTCGATCGACACCGACGCCCATGCCACAGGACAGCTCGAATGGCAGCCCTACGGCGCCAATCGAGCCGCCGAAATGGGCGTCCCAGCCGACCGGATTGTCAATACCGGCGGTGCCGAAGACCTGATCAACTGGGCCCACTCGCATCGCTAATGCTCGCCAGTGCCGTGGGCCCATCGACCCCCTTGACCCCCGCCCCCGTGACACCCGCCCCCGTGATCCAGTTCGGATGATGACCATGAACCTGTTCTCCCCAACTCCCCAGCTCGAACTCGTGGCCATCGGCAACGACCCCGAAGCCGCCCGCGCGGTTGGTGTCGCCACCCGAGCGGGCGTCTATGTCGACGAACGGCCCGGCGCCGAAGGGTTGCTGTTTCGCACGATGGTGCGCGCCGTGACCGACGATCTCGACGCACTCACGCCCGCGGCCGGGGTCGGTCTCTATGTCGTGCTGGCGCGCACCATGAAACCTCGGGCGCTCGACCCGTCGGGAGCGCCGACCCCGCGAACCGGCCCGGTCACGATCAACGCCATGGTCCATCACCCCGGGCTCACGCACCGGCAATCCGATGCCCATTGGCGCGATCTTCACGGGCCACTGGCCCTGCGCATCCACGTAGGAATGGCCGACTACGTGCAGCTGAGTGCCGTGGCCACCATTTCGGGTACCCCCTATGACGGGTTCGCCCTCTTGGGCTTCGACTCCGACGACGACTTTCGCAACCGGTTCTACGCCACGCCCGAGGGTCGGGCTGAGGTTTTCGCCGATGTCTCCAAGTTCTCCGACATGGCCCACTCCCCTCGCCGTCTGGTCGCCACGCAACAGCCCACGTAGGACTGTCGCGCCACCTGCCGGACTGGATCTAACCTCGCGGACCCTATGTCGTTCGAACCGCCCGTCCCTGTCCTGGCCAAAATCCTTGCCCACTGGATGGAGTGGGAGCGTGGCGAGACTCCTCCCGGGCGTACGTTGGCCAACCTCAAGACCGACGGACTGCGCGACCTGCTCGAGTCGCTCGTCACGCCCGTCGATCAGTAATGAGCGCGGCCTTCGTGGCACGCGGTGGGGCCCAGATCATTCCGCGCCCTGCGGGTTGGCGACCGGGCGTCGCGAATCCGTGGCACGGTCGACTCGGTCGTGAAGAACTCTCCTTCGAACACATCGAGCGCCGATTGGGCGACCTTGCCGCGGGACGGATCGCCGCTCTGACCGGTCCGATCATGCGCCCTCCGGTGCTCATGACCCATGGCCAAGCCGCAGTCCTCGCCCCGTTGTTCGTCGGTGCGGCGGGCGAAACCCGAGTGCTGCTAACCCGCCGATCGGCCCGGCTCTCGACGCACTCCGGCGAGGTCGCCTTTCCCGGCGGTCGGGTCGACCTCGACGAATCGCTCGAAAACGCCGCCTTGCGCGAGGCCCACGAAGAGATCGGGCTCCCACCGGAGGCGGTGCGCCTAGTGGGTCAACTCGAACCACTGGCCACCAGGATGAGTCGGGCCGCCATCACCCCGTTCGTTGGGTTCATCCATACCTTGCCTGCGCTCACGCCAAGCCCTCGTGAAGTGGACCGGATCTTCGACGTGAGCCTTGCTGAACTGATCGAACCCGAGTGCTATAGCGAAGAGATCTGGCCGCTCCCAGACGACGTGGGCGGCGAATTCAACGTGCACGTCTTCGAAGTCGAAGGTGACACCGTCTGGGGGGCGACAGGGCGCATGTTGCACCGGCTCTTGTCGATCCTGCTGTAACAACTCATTGTTACTGGATGCCGGGACCAAGCAACGGCGACTCGTTGCGACCCCGGGCTGTCCACTTGGACGCGGCCTAGCGACAAGCGGCATGGACCTCGACGCCGAAACGCAGCTGCCTGCCCGGCGGAGGGCAGGCAGCAACTTCGCGGGCACCGACGGCGGCGTCATCCGCGCTCGGTCAGCGTGCGACTCAACCGCAGGTCCTTGGCGTTGTCATCCTGACCTCAACTGTGGTGCGAAAGGTGTCGATGGCTCTGTCCTGTGAAGGAGAGCTGGCACGGTAGTCCGGGCAACCGATCCGGTCGGTGATCGCGTCGAACTTCAGTGTGCCTGACGGTGTCGAAGGCCGCTGAGGTCCTCTCCGCGTCGGGGAGCCGAGCGACGTTCAAGGTGCCCGCCCTCGCAGGCCCCGGCCGGGTGCTCGTGCGCGCGTCTAACCCGGGCGGGCAGACGGGCTCGATCCCTCTCGACGTGGACTTCGACGGCCACGTCGCGATCTCACCGGACCCGACCCGATCGGTCGGCGGCGATGTCGGCTCCTCGGGCGGGACGATCCGGGGCGAGGGTTTCCGGCTCACCGTGCCGCCGGGCGCGCTCGGCGAGACGCACCACATCGCGATCACCCCGATTGCGTTACAGGGATCGCCGTTCGACCACAGCCTGATCGTCGGGGCGCGCTTCTCGCCCGACGGGCTTCGTTTCCTCCGCCCTGCGTCGCTGACGATGACCCTGCCCGCCGGTATCTCGCCGGAAGATGTTCTCGGTTTCGGCGGCAACGGCTCCGGCACAGACGTCCACCTGCTTCCGCGCTTCATCTCCGGCAACGAGATCACGGTGCTCCTCTCGCACTTCTCGATCGCCGGCGCCTCATCCGGTGGGGCGAGCGCTGCCCAGGCCGCGGCGACCTTCGTGCCCAGGACCCCGCAAGAAACCGCCGAGCAGTTGATCGCCTCCGCGATCATCAATTTCCCGAGCATCGCCGGTCAACTGATCGCGCTCCACCTCGACGCCTGGTTCCAGAGTTCTGTCGGCCCCAACCTGATCGCCGCGTACGACAAGGACACCGCCGGGTTCGAACAGGCGGCGAGCGAGTGGCTCGCCTGGGAGTCTCTTGTGGAGCGCTATGGCGACGAGAGCACCGGTGACGGAGAGACGGTGGCGGACCATCTGTCCGCAGACGAGAAAACTGCCAAGACGCAGGCGACCCTCGACGGCGCGTCCACGGCCGACATGCTCCTCGCGCGCTGCACGGGCTTCACCGACCTGACTCAACCGATCCACGACATCGTCGAGCTCGACGCCGACCTCGGGTGGCTCGCTCTTCCGATCGAAAGCGCGCACCTTTTGAACGGACACGTGGTTCCACCTGCGGGCGCTCTGGCACCTGCGTGTGCTCACGTCGAAATCCAACAGGTGACCCACCCTGAGGCTTTCGCGGTCGACCGCGACAACACGATCGACGCGCATTTCGTCGTCAAGTTCGCGAACGGGCCGGCGCGAACCGATTTGCCGGTCTCGGTTGCCCTCCTCGATTCGACGAACGGGTCTCCGATCCCACGCGACTCGGCGACGATCGGCGACGGGCACTGGCGGACGGTCATACGTCCGCGCGACCTCGGGCAGGTTCTTCTGACGCTCCGTGCGAATCTCCAACTCGGCGAGGCCAACCACGTCGACCTGGGGAACAGTGAGCGCATCGATGTCGAGGTGCGTCACCGCATCGACGTGCAGGCGGCAGGCCCGGCCGGATTCGCCGATGCGATCGGCCCGATCTACACGGGCGACCACGCTGCGCTTCGGGTTCGCGTCGCGGGCGACGGCATGAGCGGGGCGAGCGTGACCCAAGCGGTCGAGAGCGGGCCGGGCTCACTCAGTGCGCCCGGTGGAGTCTCCGATGCGCACGGCGTCGCCTTGTTCACCTTCACCTCCAACGACCCAGGAACGGCGACGATCAGCGCGACGAGCGACGGCACGAGCGACAGCGACAGCATCACGATCGAGGTGCGGCGGAAGGTCTCGGTCACGGTTTCCCCCTCGCCCGTCTCGGTCGCCCCAGGCGGTCAGGTGCAGTTCAGCGCGACGGTGGCGAACGCCGCTAACGCTGCTGTGACCTGGACACAGATCGGCGGTTCGATCACGACCGGCGGCCTGTACACCGCGGGGCCGGCGACCGGGACGTTCGGCGTGACCGCGACGAGTGTGGAGGATGCCAGCGCAAAGGACACCGTGACGGTCGAGATCAAGAACGCGGGGAGGTGGGTCGGGTCGGCCCACAGCAACATTGACCAGTCGACGAGCACTTCCTTTTGCACCCCGAGCTTCTGTGTCTTTCGCGACGGGTTCGAGCACGACAGCTGGACCGTCGACGCGCGAATCGGCCCGGGCGGCGAGCTGATCCCCGGCGGCACGTTCTCCGTCAGCTCGCGCGATCATTCGTTTGGGTCGAACGGAGACTGCTCGTCGATCGTCTCGACCGAGGGCACCGGGGTCGTGGACTCGGTCACGATCACCGCATCACGCGTCCTGATCGGCGCCACGGCGACGGTCACGCGAACAACCATTATCGGTTCGTGCGGCGGCCAACCGGGCGTCACGGAGCGCCAGACGAAAACGGAGCACGAGCTCATCGCGAGCCAAGGAACTGTGACGAACGCCTTCTCGGCCGGGGCTCTCGTCGGGGTCACGTGGGCCCTCGCACTCAATGACGGCGCGACGAGCACGCTCTACGATATCGGCGGGAGCCTCAACCTGAGATAGCCCCGCGGCCGCGTGTGAGCCAATGAGACACCCTGTTTCCGGGGTCTTTAGAAGCGCACGCCTCACGTTAAGGTCCCAGGGCCTGGGTAAGAGGCCCATCCCGCGGGGGCAGATACCGGTTTTCCCCGGGCTTGAGCGGTGACATCCGGCACAAAGACGCAGCGGCCCTGAGGGCGCCTAGTCAAACGCGTCGCTGAGGGATCTCACCGCGCCGTCTCACGGTGGCCAGAACAGAGAATCGTCTAGCTCGCCATCAGCACCGAGATCTTGAGCGGAATGGTAGTAAGGGTCCGTGGACAACGTGAAGTCGGCCAGGCCCTCGCGGACCCTTATATGCGCTGGATGATCGTCGCGGTACCCATGCCGCCGCCCGTGCACATGGCGACGAGACCGAACTCCTTGTCTCGACGTTCGAGTTCGTCGACGAGGGTGCCGATCAGCATGCCCCCGGTGGCGCCGATGGGATGACCCAGCGCCATGGCGCCTCCGTTCACGTTGATCTTGTCCCAGCTCACGCCCGTGTCTTTCATGAACTTCAGCACAACCGCGGCGAACGCCTCGTTGATTTCGAACAGATCGATATCGTCAAACGTCAGACCAACCTTCTTCACGCACCGGGCCGCGGCCGGACCGGGCGCCGTCAGCATGATGACCGGGTCGGTCCCGGCCACGGCACTCATCACGATGCGCGCCCGCGGTGAGAGTCCGTGGGCTCGGGCGTAAGCCGGTGAGGCGATCGCGACGGCGGAGGCGCCGTCAACCACTCCAGACGAATTTCCGGCATGGTGGACGTGACGGATGGCGTCGAGATGGGGATAGCTGAGCAGCGCGGTCTGATCGATGCTCAGACCTGACTCGGGCCGTACATAGGCCCCCATTTTCTCGAAACTAGGGCTGAGTTTGGTCAGATCGGCCAACGTCGTGCCCGGCCGCGGGAATTCTTCGTGATCAAGCGCCAGCGTGCCATCGTCGTGAAAAATCGGGACGAGGCTGCGGTCGAACCGACCCTCGGCCAGCGCCGCCGCCGCTCGAATCTGACTTTCGACACCGAGTTGATCGCACTCCTCCCGGCTGAACCCTTCTACGGTGGCAATGAGGTCGGCCGAAATACCCTGCGCCACCATCGGGTACTGCTCGAATAGGTGCGGGTTATTGGCCGTAAACCCGTCGACGTGCATCGGCGAAGGGCGCGACATAGATTCCACTCCGCCGCCGATGACAAGATCTTGATGGCCGGCCAAAACGCCCATCGCCGCGAAGTTCACCGCTTGTTGACCCGATCCGCAGAAGCGGTTGAGCGTCACGCCTGGCGCGTCGAGCGACCAGCCGGCGTCAAGCGCGGCATTGCGGGCAATGTCCATCGAATGGTCACCGCTGCCTGCGCCGCAACCCATGATGACATCATCGACCTCAGCCGTGTCGAAGCCCACGCGGTCTCGGAGCCCGTTCAAAACCTGGGCCAAAATCCGTTGCGGATGCACGCCATGGAGCGCACCGTTCTCCTTCCCCTTTCCTCGGGGCGACCGAACGGCGTCAATGATCCAAGCTTCTCGTTCCACAGCGTTCCTCCAGGTGTGTCGGGCCCGCAGGGGTTTGGGCCGCTCGGTAAGGGTAGGCGATCAGGCGAAGGCCCCAACGTTGTCGATAAGCCTGGCCTTGCCCACTCGGGCGGCAATCAGCAACCGAAGTTTCCCCTCGAGCGGTTCGGGCACGGCGAACGTGGCCGGATCGACTACTTCGGCGTAATCGACCGACGCAACCACCGGAGAGGCATCCAGAATGGCCCGCATCGCCGCCCGAACGTCGAATGCCGATCGCGACCCACGTTCGATTGTTTCACGACCGGCCTGCAGGGCTCGATAAATAACCGCCGCGCCGGTTCGCTCCGAATCGGTCAAATAGCGATTGCGACTCGACATGGCCAAGCCATTGAGCTCTCGAACCGTCGGACAGCCGATAATCTCGATCGGCATCGAAAGATCGGCCGACATCGTCTTGATCACGGCAAGTTGTTGAAAATCTTTCTCGCCGAAGAACGCCCGACAAGGGCCCACAATCGAAAAGAGTTTGGCGACCACCGTAGCGACGCCGTCAAAATGGCCAGGCCGATGCGCCCCTTCGAGCGACTCCGATACGACTCCCACCCGTACCGACGTCCGTACGCCGGCCGCGCCGGTGGGGTACATCTCGACCACGGTCGGCGCGAATATGAGGGTCGCTCCGGCACGTTCAGCCAATGCGACATCGCCGCCGAGATCACGAGGGTAAGCGGCCAGATCATCGGTCGGGGCGAACTGAAGAGGATTCACGAACACCGTAGTGAGCACCACCGAGCACGGTGCCGCTGCGGCGGCGGTGATCAGCGAGGCATGACCGGCGTGCAGGGCCCCCATGGTGGGCACGAGCCCGACCGTGGCCCCAGAAGCTCGCGCCGGCTCAAGAATGGCCCGCAAAGCGGCGATCGAAGCAACGACCTCGATCATGATTGCGCCGAAGCCGCCGCCAGGAAAGGACGCGTGGGAAACAGCGGGCCTATGTCACGAACGCTGTAGCGCAACCGAGGCGGGCGCTCCTGGGTCACCAGCTCGGGCGCCAGATCAGAAAGCGGCGCAAGCACGAACCACCGTTCCCACATACGTGGATGAGGAATAATGAGGTCGGCATCATGTACCTTCAAATCGCCTACTAGCAACACATCAACATCAAGTGTTCGTGGCCCATCACGTTCTTGTCGAACCCGATTGGCGGCCGATTCGAGCCGCCGACATACACCTAATAACTCATGAGGCGTCTTCGCGGTTTCTAACCCCACGACGCAATTAAGATAGGCGCCTTGACCCGCGGGTCCGCCCACGGGGTCAGTCTCATAGACATGTGAAACCCCTACGACTTCCTCCTCCAGCGCGCCAACCGCTTCGCGGAGAAACTGCCATCGATCGCCGAGGTTCGAACCTAAAGCGAGGTATGCGCGCACGTTCGCCAAACCCGAGTCAGGAGGTCAAAGGTCGCGACCGATGGATCGCAACACCGGAAGTGGCCAAATCGACGGGTACGGGAGGGCGAACTTTGCGGATGTTCACGCCCACGCTGGCGATCTTCGGGTCGGCCAGAAGAGTTTCGGCGATACGATGAGCCAGCTTTTCCAACAGTTGATGACGCTCGGTAGAAATGATCTGCGCGACTGCCACCGAGACGGCGCCGTAGTCAACAGTGTCACTCAACGCATCGCTACGGCCGGCGACTGAAAGATCGAGTTCGAGGTCAAGGTCTACCTCCCAAGGTTGAGGGCGATCCTGTTCTTCGGGATTGGCGCCATGCACACCGACGGCCCGCAGACCACGAAGTTCGATGCGGTCCATCATCAAATACCCCGCGCGGCCATAGCGACAATCTCCCGTCCGATCGACCCGAGTTGGCGGCTCAGGAGATGCTCGATCACCATCACCGCTTGAGGTGATCCGGGCAAGAGTTTGGCGTACAGCAAATACCCGCCGAGAAACCCCTGAAGCCGGTCGCTGATCTCGTCTTGATGCACGAGAAGATGGTCGCCGGCCTGCATCCAGCTGCGCATTTTCGGGTACAGGGTCGACAAAATGTTGTGGACATCGTCATGGGGCCCGAAAGGCACATGTTCGTATGGAACATGCAATTCTTCGTAGGCGTGCAGGTTGTGGGGCGACGGCATGAGCGAGATGACGCGCGCAAAACCGCTTTCTCGGATCCACATCACCTCTTCGTGGCGCCGAACCCGTCGATGGTTGGCCGAGTAACCACCGGGACGCTCGCACACGGCCAGCTGATCTTTGATCACCCATCCAAAATTGCGGGGCTCGATGCCCTTTGACCACTTACCTCTCATGCTGCCTGCTCTCCGACCCTATCGACGTGCTCGAGAACCAACCGTCGGGCCGCCACCGACGCGGCCACGTCGTGGGCTCGCACCAGGGCGACGCCCTGCGCGAACGACCACGTCGCGATGGCCAATGACGCGTCCAACCGATCATTGGGCGCATCACCGCCGGCCATCACGCCCACGAACCGTTTCCGGCTGGCTCCGACGAGCACCGGAAATCCGGCGGCCGCAAAACGGGCCAATCCCGCGACCAGCGCCACATTGGTCGCCGTGTCCTTACCGAATCCGAGGCCAGGATCGGTGAACACGTCAACTACACCGGCGGCGCGGGCTCGTTCGGCCAACGCCACGACGAATTCGAGCACCTCGTCGACAGGTTTACCGAACCTGGTCGTGGCGTGCATCTCGCTCACCGAGCCCCCAGGTGCCGGCGTGTGCATGGCCACCCAGCTCACTGAAGCCGAGGCGGCCACGGGCCACAACGTGGCCGAAACGTCGTTGATGAGAACCGCGCCGGCCTCGACCGCGGCCTCG
>JANYDT010000010.1 GCA_025359845.1 Acidimicrobiia bacterium | reverse complement strand
GCATTGCGTTCGGCAGCAATCCATTGACCGGAGATGAACGCACCAGCGGCGCAGCCTCGGCCTTGTGCGGCATTGATGACGCTCTCCGACGAGGGGACGAGACCGCGCTCGATCTCGGTATTCGTCGCCTGTATCTTCTTTACGGACTGGCGATTTCGTTCGGAGGCATTCCTCTGATCTATATGGGTGATGAACTGGCCCTCGGCAACGACTTTTCGTACCTGGACCACCCGGATCTGAGTCACGATTCGAGATGGATCCATCGCCCGAAGATGGACTGGAAGCGGGCCGAGTTGCGCCACGACCCCGAAACGGTCGAGGGTCGCGTATTTGGCGGGCTCAGGCATTTGCTGAAGACGCGGGCGGCGGCGCCCGCCTTTCGTGGGGGCGCCCGGGTGCGAGCGTTCGGAACGGGTGAAAATCGCATCCTTGGGCTGCACCGACACCACCCTCGGTGGGGTTCCGTGGCGATCCTCGCCAACTTCGCGCCCCATCCCTGCTCGATCGCCGCGCCCATTGCCGTCGAATCCCGCGAGATCTTGAGCGGTCAATGGGCGCGACCCGGCCACGAACTGACTATCGAACCTTTCGCGCTCGCGTGGCTCGTGCCCGGTGGAGGCTCTGTCGTGCCGAGGAACACCTGAGTCTTCCTTGGGGACCCTCAGACTTTGGCGCCCTGGATCGCTCGCCACACCCGCTCAGGGGTGCACGGCATGTCGACGTGGCGGATGCCAAGGTGCGACAGCGCATCGACGACCGCGTTGTGCACCGCCGGAGTGGCGCCGATCGTACCGGCCTCGCCGATGCCCTTGGCGCCTAGGGGGTTGTGGGGCGTCGGGGTTTCCTGAGAGATCCGCTCGAAGCTTGGCAATTCGGCCGACGAAATGAACGCGTAGTCGGCGAGGTTCGACGTGACTGGATTACCGGCCTCGTCGTAGCGGATCTCTTCCATCAACGCCTGGGCGATACCCGACGCGACCCCGCCGTGTACCTGTCCATCCACGATGAGAGGGTTCACGATGACGCCGGCGTCGTCGCACGAAATGTGTCGAATTATCTTGACCTGACCCGTGTCGGCGTCGACTTCGACCACCGAAATGTGCGTCCCGAACGGAAACGTAGCCGACATCGGCCCGAGGTCGGCCTCCTCCTTCAATTCACCGGCCGAGGCGGCCACATCGGCCCATCCCAACGATCGAGTCGGAACGCCGGCCACATGGAACGCGCCGGCGGTCAAAACGATGTCATCGACTGAAGCCTCCAGTAGATCGGCGGCCTTTTCCTTGGCCTTGGCGATGACTTGATCGGCAGCCGTCACCACGGCGGTGCCGCCCGCTTGAAGGGACCGGGAGCCGCCCGTACCGCCGCCCCGGGGCACATCGTCGGTGTCGCCGTGACGCACCTCTATGCGGTCCATCGCGATTCCGGTCCGGTCGGATACAAGCATGGCGAAGACTGTGTGGTGGCCTTGCCCGTGGGCCGACGAGCCGGTGCGCACAATGGCTCGCCCGTCGGCCGTTATCTCGACCGATCCGTGCTCGCCGCCGCCCATCGGATTGGTGATTTCGACATAACACGACACGCCGATGCCCATGAGGTTGCGGTCGCCTGCGGCGCGGCGGCGCGCCTGTTCGGCCCTCAGGCCGGCGTAATCGGCGGCGGCCAGAACTTGGTCGAGGGCGGCGACATAGTCACCCGAGTCGTAGTTCGCACCGGTCGGAGTGGTGAGCGGGAACTGGTCTTTCTTAAGCAGGTTGCGGCGGCGGATCTCAACCGGATCGAGGCCAACTTCGGCGGCATAGACGTCGAGAGCCCGCTCGATGGCCGCCGTGGCCTCGGGGCGCCCGGCCCCGCGGAACGCGCCAGTCGGGGTGGTGGTGGTCAGCAGCGACACGGTGTCGACCTCGACCTTGGCAATGTCGTAGGTGCCCGATGCCATGAGCTTGGTCATGAAAGGCAACATGGCGCCGATGTCGGCATAAGCACCGCTGTCTTGCAGCACTTCGAGTCGGTACGCGCTGATGTGTCCATCCTTGGTGCCGCCCATTTTTACGGTCTGCACTTGGCCGCGCCCGTGCACTAGGCCCAAAAGGTTCTCGGTGCGGGTTTCGACCCATTGCGCCGGACGCCCGAGCTTGCGAGCCACCCAGATCGTCAAGAATTCCTCGGCCGTGTTGCCTTGCTTGGCTCCGAACCCACCGCCGACGTCGGGCGTGATGACCCGCACCATACCCTTCTCGAGGCCGAAGAGTTTGGCGAGCCCATCCTTCGCGCTGTGAGCGCCCTGTCCACACGCCCAGTAGGTGAGGCGACCGTCGGCCTCCCACCGCGCCGCCGCCGTGCGCGGCTCGAGCGGGGCGGGGGCCATGCGAGGGTTCAGGATCACTTGCTCGATCACGACCTCGCAATCGGCGAACGTGTCGTCGGCCGCCGCGCCGGGCATAGCGAACACGACGTTGGTCTCGGCGTCCTCATGCAACAGGTTGGCGTTCGTCTGCGACGCCCGCAGATCGAGCAGCGGCTCCAGCGGCTCGTAGTCGACGACGACCAGTTCGGCGGCGTCGACGGCCTGCGCTTTGGTCTCACCCACGACAAGGGCGATGAGGTCACCCACGAACCGCACCGTGTCGATGGCGAGAAACGGTCGCCTCATCTTCTGGTTGAGGAAGGGCATGCCGGGCTTGGCCGGTGCGAGATCCATGTCGGCGGCCGTGTATACGGCCAGCACGCCCGGCGCCTGGCGGGCCTCGGTCACGTCGACGCCGGTAAGGCGAGCGTGGGCTACCGATGAACGGACGTACTGCAGGTGCACCGCCCCTTCCAAAGCCAAGTCGCCGATGTAATCGCCACCGATGGTGAGCAGTTTCGGGTCTTCGGTGCGAAGGACGCGGGTGCCGAGAATGGAGCCGGATGTGGACATGGTGTGGAGTATGGCACCCGGTGCGCAGTCGTACGCTGTCACCACCACCTGCACTCCATCGTCGAGGGAAACATGGACACAATTCACGCCAGCCAATATCAGCCCCTCGACGTGGTCGTTGTGGGTGGAGGATTGGCTGGGTTGACCGCCGCTCGCCTCTGTCAACGGTCCGGCGCCCGGGTGCTGGTGGTCGAACCGCACGGGCTGGGGGGTCGGGCCCGAAGCGACGTCATCGAGGGTTTTTCCTTCAACCTCGGCCCTCACGCGCTGTACTTGGGCGGTCCGGCCCAACGAATCTTGCGCGACCTTGGCATCGTCGCCACGGGCGGACCGCCCGCGACGAAGCGCACCTATGGGGTCCGCGGTGACGAGGTTGTCCTGCTGCCGGCCGGTCCGGCCTCGCTCATGCGCACCCGTTTCGTCGGCCTTGGGGGCAAGCTCGCCATCGCCAAAGTTCTCGGCTTGCTGCCCCGAATGCGGTCGGGCGAACACTCCGGCGAGACGGTCGGCGAGTGGATCGATTCGCTAAAGGTGCCCAGCGCCGCCGCCGAGCTTCTGCACATGCTGGTGCGGGTCGCGACGTACGCCGAGGCCCCCGGCCTGCTCAGCGCCGACGTGGCCATCAGCCAATTGCAGTTCGCGGTCGGCCAAGGCGTGCTGTACATCGACGGTGGATGGGCGTCGTTGGTGACCGCGCTGGCCGCTTCACTCGAAATCCTCGTGGCGCGGGTCGGGGGGGTGCATGCCGACGGGCCGACTGTCGCCGTCGAACTGGAAGGCGGGGACGTGATCAGGGCCCGCGCCGCCATTGTGGCCGTCGGGCTGCCGGGCGCCGCGGCCCGTCTGTTGGGCCGGGAGCCGTTCGATGTCGGACCCCCCCTTGAAGCGGCGTGTCTCGAACTGGGGCTGCGGCGGGTGCCCGAGCGTCGGGTGCTCTTCGGCATAGACCAGCCGCTGTACTTCAGCGTGCACTCGCCGCCCGCGAAACTCGGTCCCGAGGGGACGGCGGTCGCCCACGCCGCCCGCTACGTGGCGCCGGCGGGGTCGGGCGGAACGCTTTCTCATGGCTCCGGCTCACCCGAGGCGTCACGGACCGAACTGGAGGCGCATGCCCGCCTCGCGGGGGTGGGCGAAACCGATGTGATCGCGTCGCGGTATCTCCATCGCATGGCGGTGGTCGGTGGTATTGCGACGGCAGCCGGCGGAGGTCTGCCCGGACGTCCGACAGTTCGCGGTTCGGGGGTTCCCAAAGTATTTCTCGCCGGTGACTGGGTTGGCCCGGTCGGACATCTCGCCGACGCTGCGCTGGCCAGCGCCGAGGAAGCCGCCCGGTTGGCCGGCGCGGCCTAAGTGTCGTCTGTCCCGGAGCGGCGGATCATCGATACGGATCAGAAGGTCGGGGGTTCGAATCCCTCCGAACGCTGCAATTGCCGAGTACTCCGCCCCCGCTGACACACCCGTGCTCGAACTAGGTTTGCGATCTTACTCTTAATAATTTAGAGGAGGTGTATGTCAACGGTCGCAGTCGAACAGGCGCTTGCCTTGCCGGCTACTGAACGCGGACGAATCCTCGCGACGATCAGCGAAGACCAGTGGTTCGATCGAAAAGAGTGCGCGGATCAAGCCACAGGATCTTGCCGACGTGCTGGTGGGGTTCGCGAACGCCGACGGCGGAACAGTGGTGATCGGACTTTGGAACGGGCAGGTTGAGGGAGTTCGCCAACAGGCGAGTATCTCGGGCTGGCAACAGACCGCTATCGATTTCACGGTGCCGGTGGTGCGTGCGTCGGTTCGTACCGTGGACTGTGTCAACGAGGCCGGCGAGCCGGATCGACTTGTCGTATTCGATATTGATCCCAGCGATCACCTCCACTCCAATCGCCGTGACGATGTCTACCTCCGCGTAGGCGATGAGAACCGCCGGTTGACTTTCAGTCAGAGACAGGAGCTGCATTGTGACAAAGGCCAGGCCTCCTTCGAGGCGACCACCGTTGACGGCGCCCAGAAGGCAGACCTTGACTCGTCGCTGCTTGGGTCCTACGCAGCTGCCGTGAACCACCCCGACGTCGATCGACTGCTAGTCGCTCGAGGTTTGATGAAGCCGACCGGTGAGCTCACCGCGGCGGCCGTTCTGCTGTTCGCCAACGAACCGCAACGTTGGTTTCCAGAGGCCTCGCTCCGGGTCCTTCGATACCAAGGCAAGGAGAGGGGCAGCGGTGCGCGACAACAGTTGCTCGCCGACGAGAGGATCGATGGACCGATCCCCCATCTTCTGCAGCGGGCTCGAGAGATTGTGCAGTCCACGCTTCCAACGCGGCGAGCCCTCAGCTCGAGTGGCACGTTTGAGAATGTCGGTCTACTCCCGCAAGATGCCTGGTTGAGGCGATGGTTAACGCCGTCGTCCACCGCTCGTACAGCCTAAGCGGCGACCACATCCGCGTTGAGATCTTTGACGATCGGATCGAAGTACAAAGCCCCGGGAGGTTTCCCGGGATCGCCGATGCGGGCGATCCGCTGAAGGTCACGCGATTCGCCCGCAACCCGCGCATCGCCCGAGTCTGTGCGGACCTGCGTTTCGGTCAAGAGCTCGGCGAAGGGATCCGTCGCATGTTCGAGGAGATGCGCCTAGCCGGGTCTCGCAGACCCCGAGTACTTCCAATCGGCCGGCAGTGTTCGCTTGACTCTCTTGACAGCTCCGATCGACCGCGCCCTTGAAGCCCGACTACCTATGGGATCGCGCGATCTCATTCGCCTAGTTCGCGAGGCCGGCCGTGCCAGTACCGGCGACCTGACGGCAACCACTCGCCGTTCGCGCCCCGTCGTCATTGCGCAGCTCAAGGCACTCGAGAGGGCGGGAATCCTGCGCTGGGTCGGAAACTCGCCGAAAGACCCTCGTGCGTACTGGATGTTACGGCTTGAATGAGTCACAGCGGAGGTCAAGACGTAGCTCCGGGAGCGCAGCGAGGACGAACGGTCTTGACGGGAGCGAGCACCGGCGCATGCTGGAGCGAAGCCAGCCCGGGAGTCCGGCCTGGTGGCGATGCGTGGACGGAGCCCTGTCGTTACCGTTAGACGACCTGGACTGCTATGTTTTTTTTTGTGCAGGGACGGATGCCGGCGACTAGTCGTTCAGCTCATATGTGCGTGGCGTACACGACGCGGTCGCAGTTCGTGAAGGAGGTTGTGGAGTTCTTGGCCGATGGTCGAGGTCAGAAATTCCGTCTTGGCTACATTGGGTGCGGCTCACTCGCGGCTCTTGTCGAGGAGCTCAGGCCACTGGGTGATGTCGATGGCTTGTTGCGCGGCGGAGAACTATCGGTGACCACGATCGAAGACGCGTACCCTTCATCAGGTCGATTCCTATCGTGCTGCTACCCGGCGGGCGTTGCGCGATGGCTACGCGGGTCTTCGTGTTGCTGCGGACGTAACGTCGATGGCTGTCACTGATGAGCAGGTTCGAATGTTTACCCAGTACGAGCATCTGGTAGATCGGATGATGACCTTGGAGCCGTTCAGTGGGTTGTGCGGCTATGACATCGGTGTGGTGGGTCCCAGTGTGCGTTCGCAACTTGCGTGTTTACACCCGGTATCGGTCGGTGAGGCACCCTTGTTCCATCTGTCGTGGGCCGGCGGCGGTCACCTGGCCATGGACGGTGAATGGGATTCGAGTACCGATAGGCTGTTTCGTCAGGTGCTAGGCAGCGTGGACTGGGATTCGGGTCCGATACGGCTTGACATGGGCGGGGCAGAATTCGTGGATCACCGCTCCCTGCTGATTCTTGAAGAGTTTGCGGCGCGTAATGGTAGCGCCGTGGAGCTGGTAAATGTGGCCGGGTCGATGCGTCGTCTTCTGACATTTCTCGAGCCTGACGTTTCCCGGCTGATCGTGGCTAACTAGGGCACCGTCGCGTAAGTAACGCGCGCGTCGCAGGTCATGCTATTTCATGCTACCAGAGGGTCGGCGGCGTAAGTCCATTTGAACGGACCGGCCGTCGCGTCATAGTCGATGACGAACTCGATAAGTTTGGCTATCAAATCATCGCGACTACCGAAATTCCCATTCCGGATGACCTTACGTTGCAGAATCGAAAAGAACAACTCAACTTGGTTCACCCATGAAGCATGTTTCGGGGTGTAGTGCACCGCCCAACGCGGAAGATCAACAAACCACTGACGAGTCAACTTCGAAGTATACGACGCACCGTTGTCTAACACGACATGAACTGCGACTCCCGGTTCGATATTGTGATGAATCGACTCCAGAAACCTTATGAACGTAACCGAATCATTTCGTTCGATCGGTTCAGCCAACACCTGACCAGAAGCAACATCGAGAGCCGCTACCAGTACCCCCGTACCACGGCGCCGATACTCGAACTCTCGTCGCCGCCAACGCCCCGGACTCGGCGGGCAGTCCCCCACCACCCGCTGTTTAGCTTGCATCCCGATCTTCTCATCGACCGACAAAACCAACGCGTTCACCGGAGGAGACAGATAAAGACCGCACACATCCCGCACCCGCACCCAGAACCCCGGGTCGTCACGCCGATTCAACCACCCCCGAGTCCGAATCAAATCAATGTCCATCGCCGTCAAAATCCGCCACAACTGCAACGCCGAAACATTCAAACCCTCCCCATTCAACTTCTCCGCCAACTCAAAATAATTCCAAGTAGACACCGGATCACCTACCTCCTTCGCCGACGTAGCCGCAGCCCCAATCTTAAGACATTCATCATGCCCGACCCGGCGCGGTCGACCAGACCAAGGAGCATCAACCAGACCACCAACACGCCTCCTCACAAAC
>JANYDT010000150.1 GCA_025359845.1 Acidimicrobiia bacterium | reverse complement strand
CATCACGTACGTCGATGCCGTCGATCCCGGCCAGACCGCCAACAACGACGCCAGCTATTATCTCAAGCCCGGCGAGCAGATCTCCACCTGCGCGGTTATCAACGTCACCACCTGAAGCCAACCACCACGAATAATCGAGGCTACTGGCTACTATCTTTTTGGTCGGAGCAAGCTTATGTTAGTGAGGTCCGCTGGACCGTTCCAGCGGCGTCAAGCGTGGAGGCCGGAATGGACCGAACGAAGCTACGAAAGCGTCGAGCCCAACTGGGGGTGGCTGTGGCCGTGGCCGCATCGATTGCCCTCGGCGCGGCCGGTGTGCACGCAAAGGCAAAGGCCAAACCAGCCGCGGCCCCCGTGCCGCTGACGCTGACCGCGAAGGAATTCAGCTTCGACCCATCCACGCCGTCCGTCACGGCAAAGCGCGTTCGTATCACGTTCACGAACTCGGGCACGGTGGACCATAACTTGACGATCAAGTCATTGCGCGTAAATCACGACCTCAAGCCAGGAAAGTCCGTCACGGTCGTGGTGACCGTCAAGGCCGGTGGCTCTTACCCGTTCTACTGCGAATACCACCAAGCGAAGGGCATGACCGGCACCTTGAAGGTGGCGTAATCGCCGTAGCCCTGTTGACGCGGACACTGCCACGGGCGGCACCGGGATGCACATGTGGTGCCCGCGGCGGTGATCGTGGTCGTCGTGGCAGTAGCAGTCGTGGGTGCCCATTGAGTAGTCGTGGGTGCCTATTGTGTCCGTAAATTCGCCGTCAGGTGTTCGACGCTTGACAATTGCGCCAGGGCGAAGGCGTGCGTATCACCCACCGGAAAGCTCTTGAATCGGCTTACGCCGGTATGCTGATGCACGAATCGTTGCCACTCCCACGGCGTCGGGTCGAGCCCCAGCAGATGACAAATCAGCACCCCGTTGGTGCCGCCATGGGCCACCACGGCCAGCCGAAGGGAAGGGTCGTCGATGTGCCACACCGGCAACGTTCCGGGAGCTCTGCGCACCCCGTGGCCGGCCAGCCAGTCCGTCGCCCCGCCCGTCACCCTGGCCACGAACTCTCGCGGTGGCTCACCTCCGGCCAGGCCGTCCCAGCGTCGCTCGGCCGAAACCGCGTCATGTTCGGCGAACGAGGCCGACGCGACAGCCTCGGGCACACCATGCCAATCCGGGTCTCGCATCTCCTCCAACCAGCCCTCGATGTGTTCGTCCCGACCGAGGGCTCCGAGAAGCGGAGCGGCGGTCTGACGGGCCCGCAGCAACGGCGATACCGCCAGATGGGATGGGTCAAGATCGAGGTGCGCGGCAGCCAACAAATCGGCCTGTTGGAAACCCAGCGGGGTCAACGGCGGGTCACCCACACGAAGCCCGTCACGAGCCCACTCGGGTTGGCCGTGGCGGATAAGCACAATCTCCATGTCGGCCACGATAGGGCAAGGGTTTCGCCCCAGGAGGCTGGGGTCAAACGCGTGTCATGATTTACGGGCTGATGACCCGACGACCGCTTCGCATCTTGCACACGTCCGATGTCCATCTCGGCCCGAGCGCCAACGAGCCCACGGGGCGCGCCCACACCAAGGAGTGCATCTGCCCCATCCACGTGATCGGTCACGTGGTTGCCGAGCACGCCGTCGACGTCGTGCTCATCGTCGGTGACCTGTTCGATCACGCCCGCGTGTCGGACCAACTGGTGCTCGACACCTTTGACGCACTCGCGAAGGTGAACGCGGAGGTGGTTTTGCTGCCCGGTAATCACGACGCCTACGACACCACCGCGTTGTCGCGTCGTCACCGCGACCCGATCGATCGGGCCGGGGTGCGGTTCTTCGACCAACCCGAAGGCACCACCATCGATCTCGCCGACGGCGCCCTCCGGGTCTGGGCTCGGGCGATGGAAGACCATTCCCCTCAGAACGATCCGTTGGCCGACGCCCCCACCCATCCTGGGGATCGCTGGTACGTTGCCGCCGCCCACGGCCACTTCGTCGACAACTCATCCGAAGACCATCGGTCCTCCCGTATTACGGGCGCGGCCATCGACGCCGTTGGCGCGGACTATGTAGCGCTCGGTCATTGGCATCTCACGACCGACCTGTCGACTCGCGGCGTGCGCACACCGGCGTGGTATTGCGGCGCCCCGCTGTTTGGCTACGGCGCCGGTCAGATGCTGCTGATTGATTTGGTTCACGGTTGCGAACCCGACGTGCGCCCGGTGTCGGTCCTTGATCATCCGGCCTCTCGGTGCTGATCCTCGGCCGTTGATCTCAGACGTTTGATCGAGAGGTCGATCGCGTCGGCCAGCCGGCTACCCCTCAGGGAGGCGAGGACCGCCGATACGGACATCGCCGCGTCGACGGGTCACGCCGGTCGAGTCGAGGATGGCCAGCAGGGGCAGGGCGTACTTGCGGGTCACGCCCAACTCGTCACGGACCTCGGCCACCGTCACACCGTCGGGCTGATCGGCCAGCATGGCGGCCACACGGCGAGCCGCCAGCGCGACGGCCGACGCGGCGAAATACACACCATCGTGCTCTGCCACTGAACCCCGTTTGATCAACTCGCGCAACTGCGCCCGGTCCACTCCAGCGGCGTCGGGTGGCGCGAAGGGAGCGGCCTCCAGCGCGGCAACGAAGGGATGGTCGGCCAGCGGATCGATCGCGCCCGGCCGCACGACCCGTCCCTCCACGACCACGAAGTCGGCCATGCTCGCGAGCACGGCGCGGTCGCGATCGTTCAGCGCGGCGACGTCGAGCCCCAGGGCACCGGACCCCTCGACCAGTTCCGCGACCCTCGAACGTTGCCGGTCCACCGCCGACGGCGCGACAGCCCATCCGCCCACGGTCAGACCCGTCCACGGCTCGCCCGTGAGTCGGGCCATTGCGTCGAGTTCAACCCAACCCCTTTCCTCCACCACCCGAGATGGGTCGCGGGTCGGATGGGCCTTCGACGCCGGGCGCACGGGCGCGACGTCAAGCACCTCGCCCCCGCCCACCGTCTCCTCGCGACCGTGATCACGAAGGATGAATCGGTCGCCCGGAACCAATGGAAGGTCACACCCCAAATGGACGCGTACCAAAGCAGTTCCTGCCGGCTCGATCGCCAAAGCCCCAAGAATGCGGACTTTCACTGCGTGCTCGCCGGCGCCGAGGTACGCGGCATACGCCCCCCGGCGCGAGACCTCGTGATCGAGCGAGGCGAGCACCGACAGTGATGCATCGAAGCGCCGGGTCAGATGCCATTGGGACGGCCTCACCAGCGCGTCGCCCCGGGCCAACGCATCGTGGCTGACGCCGGCCAGATTCACGGCCACCCGATGGCCCGGATCGATCGACACCACGCCGACACCATGCGATTGGAGGCCCCGTATCCGCGCTGAGACCGGGGCACCGCCACCCACCGACAGCACCAACACATTGTCGTCAACGTGCAGCGCCCCGCCGGTGAGTGTGCCGGTCACGACCGTGCCCGAGCCTTTCGCGGCGAAGACCCGGTCGATCCACAACCGAGGGCGGCCGCGGTCCGCCGCCGTTGGTGTGACCTCCAGCATGGCATCGAGCGCGGCCCGCAACTCGGAAACGCCGTACCCGCTCGGCGCATCGACGGCCACGATCGGCGCATTCTCGAGGAAGGTGCCGGCAACGCGATCGGAGACGTCCATCTGCGCCAGTTCACGCCACTCGTCGTCGACCAGTCCGACCTTGGTGAGGGCGATCACGGCGCGGCGCACGCCGAGCAGATCGAGGATGCGCAGGTGTTCCTCGGATTGTGGTTTCCAGCCCTCGGTGGCAGCCACGACGAAAAGACACGCATCGACCGCGCCCACCCCGGCGAGCATGTTCTTGAGAAAGCGCACGTGTCCGGGCACGTCGACGAAGCTGATCGGCGCCCCCGAGGGGAGCACCGAGTGGGCGAAGCCGAGGTCGATGGTAAGGCCCCGAGCCTTCTCCTCGGCCCAACGGTCGGGGTCAGTGCCGGTGAGCGCCAGAACCAGCGTGGACTTGCCGTGGTCGACATGGCCGGCGGTGGCTACGACATGCATCGCAACGCGTGCGCCACCAGCGCATCATCGGCGGGATCGATCGTGCGCAAATCGAGAATCGTCTGTCCGGCGTCGACCCGGGCCACGATAGGGGGATCGGAGCGGCGCAATTGCTCGGTGAAGTCACCCTCGACGGCGATGCCAACCGACGCGATGGTCACGCCCGGAAGGGTCCCGCCTCCGGGCACCGCTTCAGTGTCTACGATCACCATGGCCCGGGCCGGGGGCGCCGGATTGGACAGCCCCGCGGCCGCCACCGCCAAGCGGTCGAGGCCGCCATCAGGTACAGAGGACCCAGGAGCGCCAGCGGCCACCAGGACCCCCGTAGCGCGAGCCCTCAAGAGGTCAAGGTCAACACACGCCATCCGCCAAAACGGGATGTCGTCGCGGACCGTGGCCCGCAAATAGGCCATAGCCGTGTTCTGGAGGGCTTCGAGCACGAGCGCGCCAGGGCGAAACGCCCGATAGAGCGGGTGGCGTGCGCATACCTCCACCAGGTCGGCGCGACCGGCGATGATACCGGCCTGAGGACCGCCTAAGAGCTTGTCGCCCGAGAAGAGTACGAGGCCGGCGCCGGCCGCCAACGATTGGCGCGCCGCCGGCTCTCCGGCCAGCCAAGGCAGCGTCGGAACCCGGCCGGAAGGGTCGGCCAGCCACGGCGTGGCCGTGTCGAGCAGCCCCGAGCCGATATCGGCGGCGACGGGGACACCGAGCATGGCCAGCGCGGCCAGTGGGGTTTCTTCGGTAAACCCGGTGATGCGGTAGTTGGACTGATGGATCTTGAGCACCAACGCCGGATCACGCGATCGCTCGACGGCCCGCTGGTAGTCGGCCAATCGGGTCCGGTTGGTGGTGCCCACTTCGACCAGCCGGGCTCCCGACTGCTCCATTACGTCGGGAATGCGGAACCCGCCGCCGATTTCGACGAGTTCGCCCCGGCTCACGAACGCATCTCGTCCTTGGGCCATTGCGGCCAGAACCAGCGTGACGGCGGCCGCGCAGTTGTTGACGATGATCGCCGATTCGGCGCCGCAAAGACGAGCCAGGAGAGGGCCACCGTGATCGCGACGTGAGCCGCGCCGACCCGTGTCAACGTCAAACTCGACGTTGCCGTAGCGCACCGGCGCCAGTCCCGACCCGCCGGATCGCCAGGCCGAAATAGGGGCCCGACCCAAGTTGGTGTGCAGCAGCACGCCGGTGGCGTTGATGACCGGGCCGAGCAGTGCGCGTTGGATGGAGTGGGCCCGAGCTATCGCGTACCTGCGGGTCGCCCCCGGCTCGCCCGCGGCGACGGCGCCGGCGATACCGGCCCGAGCGGCGTCGACCCGCAAAGCGTGGGGCAATTCCAAGAGTCCGTGTTCGTCGGCCAACGCCCGCGCCAGAGCATCCACCGAGGGGGGACGGACGTTCGACGGCCGACGGGCGGGGGCTGCGAGCGACGGGTCGCCGGGTGTGCGCTGAGAACTGTCGGCCATTGCGCACCGGACCGTATCTCACCAGCGCGAGACTTACCGACGTGCTGCGAACGGTCTTGCGCCACACCCGCATAGTTCTGAAGACGCTCATCATCGTGGCCATCGCCGTCACGATTGTTCCGGCCGCCATGATTGGGGTCGGTGTGGGTTTCGCGGTCTTCTCCCCAGCACCGGTCACGATCCCCAAACCCAGGACCTTTCCCCCCATCCAAGCCAGCCACGTGTACGACGTGTACGGCAACGAGATCGCCGAGTTCAAGGAGTTCGACTCCAAGATTCCGATGCGGAAGGAAGATGTGCCGCTGGTCTTGAAGCAGGCCGTGATCTCGGCCGAAGACAAACGCTTCTACTCGCATAACGGTGTCGATCTGATCGGCACCCTTCGCGCCCTTCGAGCCGATGCCAAAAAAGGGACTGACGCGACCGGATCACGCCAGGGCGGCTCGACCATCACCCAGCAATTCGTGAAGATTCTCTACGAGACCAACGCCGCCGTGGCCGCCGCCGACGCCGCCACAAGAGCCGGATCGGAGGGTGTCGATACCCAAGTCAGCGGCCAGCAAGACAACGGGAAGCGGACTCTGACCAACAAGCTGCACGAAGCCATTCTGGCCACCCGACTGAACCGCAAGATCTCAAAAGACGACATATTGTTCGGTTATCTCTCGAACATCTTCTTGGGAGAAGGCGCCTTTGGGATGGAGGCGGCATCTCAAACCTATTTCCGTAAGTCGGTCAAGCATCTGACGCTCTCGGAGTCGGCCACCCTCGCCGGTATCATCAACGCTCCCTCCCAGTACGAGCCCAGAAACCACCCCAAAGCGGCCGAGTTCAAACGCCAGTCGGTGCTGCACAATATGCGACAAGAAGGATACATCTCGCGAAGCGAGGAGCTACGGGCCATCGACCAAAAAATTTGGGTCGAGACGCAAGGCCCGCCCCCCATCGGACAACCAGTCACGCTGGTCTTCGGCCGCGCCAATGTCAACTCCACCTATCCCTATTTCGTCGACTACGTTCGGCGTTACCTAGTGGCCAAGTACGGCGAAGACAAGGTCCGGCGCGGCGGTCTCCAGGTGCAGACGACGATCGACCCGAAGCTGCAAGCCGAGGCCGAGAAGGCCGCCGCGAACACCCTCGAAGGCACGAAGGCCCCTCTCGAAATGGCTGTCGTGTCGGTCGAGCCGCTCACCGGTTTCGTCAAGGCGATGGTCGGCGGACGGGACTACTACGCCGAGGGTGGCCAAGTGAATCTGGCTCTTGGGGGCTGCCCCAAAGAGGCCAAATTGGCCCAGCGCCTCGGCCACCAACCCGCCGTTCCCCCGGTGTGCAACGGCTCAACGTACGGCGGCGGTACGGGCCGTTCTCCGGGTAGCTCGATGAAGCCGATCGTGCTGGCCACCGCGTTCAGCCAAGGTATCAATCCCGCCACGGTATACGAGGGGTCGCCGTTTCAGCCGAAGTGCGCGAAGCGGCCGATCAAGAATTTTGAGGGTGCCGCCTATTCGGCGGTTGATCTGCGGACGGCCACCATTAAATCGGTCAATACGGTCTATGCGCGTCTCGGCATGGATGTCGGAATAGGCAACGTCGCTAAAATGGCCCAGAAGCTCGGCCTGGAATCAGTCTGGTATGACCCGAAAGTCCATTGTGCGTCGTGGGCTATCGGCGGCATCGACGTATCACCCCTCGAGATGGCCGCGGCCTACTCGGTGTTCGCCGGCCGTGGCCTTCGCGCTGAAGTCACTCCAGTCGTGCGGGTCGTCGACGGAAAAGGTAACGTGATCGAAGACAACACCGGCAACCACACGGTGCAAGCCCTTTCCCAAAATATCGCCGACAACGTCAACGACATTTTACAGGCAGTCGTCAGCAGCGGCACCGGTGTCCGCGCCGCTCTGAAGGATCGACCGGCGGCCGGCAAGACCGGAACCAGCCAAGGGGCCGGCAACGTCTGGTTTGTGGGCTACACGCCGACGCTATCGACCGCGATCTGGATGGGTTACCGCGACGCCCCCCGTCCTTTGCGCAACATAAAGGGGGTCGGGAGCCTCACGGGCGGCAGTTTCCCAGCCCTGACCTGGCACAATTACATGACCGACGCGCTGGCCGATGTACCACCCACCGGTTTTACCGCTCCGGCGCCGATCAAGAAGGTGCAGATCGTCAACCGGCTGTTGATTCTGGCCAAGCGAGCGCGAAAGGGAATCGATCCGGGCGCTCGGCGATCGGCCACCAAGACCGGCGTGTCGTCGTACGAGGAAGGTATCGGGTCTCCGTCGGTTGATGCCCCGGCGTACATCGCTCCACCGACCACCACGCCGCCTCCCCCCACCGCTCCACCGCTCACCATCGAAACGCCCTTGGCGACTGTTGCCCCCGAACCGCCGCTCGTAACCGCGCCAATCAGCGTTGTCGCGGCGACGACCCCAGCCGTGAACGCTGTCGCGGGGCCGGCGAACAGCGCGTTGCCCAACGTTGCCGTGGTTACCGCCCGGACGATTCCCACCCAGGACAACGCGCTGGCGGCGATCGCCACGGTGGCCACCCCTGCTGCCGCGAGCGGCCCGGCGGCCTCGTTGTCGGCCACGACAGTGCCTCATTGAGCGAGCAACGATGAACATCATTGGGGTTGGAATCGACGCTGTCGAAATCGGGCGCATGCGCACGATTCTCGAGCGCACGCCGTCGTTCGCGGATCGGGTCTTCACCGCCCGAGAGTTGGCGTACGCCCAGATGGCCCACGATCCGAGCGAGCGTTTAGCGGCCCGATTCGCAGCCAAGGAGGCGTTTCTCAAGGCTCTGGGGCAAGGGCTGGGAGCGTGCGCCATGAACGAGGTCGAGGTCGTCCGGGCCGAGTCGGGGGCGCCGAGCCTGCTGCTGCATGACTCGGCGGCCGCCCTTTCGGCTCACCATGGCGTAAAGGCCTGGGAAATCTCCCTCACCCACACCGAGACCCTGGCTGTGGCCATCGCTCTGGCCATAGGTGGCGGGCCGACATGATTTCGGTTCTTACCCCAGACGAAATGCGGGCGGTCGATGAAGCCGCCCCCGAGCCCGTCGCCATCCTCATTGAGCGGGCCGGAGCGGCTGTCGCTCGGGCCGCCATCGAAATGCTTGGGGGCACCTATGGCCGCCGGGTGGTGGTGATCGCCGGAAAGGGAAACAACGGCGCCGATGGACGGGCTGCGGCCCAGCGCTTGGCCCGGCGCGGCGTTCGCGTCACGATCGTCGATGCGGTGGCCGCCCCCCGCCGCCTGGGACCGTGCGATCTCGTCATTGATGCCGCGTTCGGGACGGGATTCCGCGGCACGTGGGTCGCCCCCGAAGTCGGCGATGTGGCCGTGCTCGCGGTCGACATCCCCAGCGGGGTCGATGGCCTGACCGGCGTCGTGGACCCCTCCTCCCAGCCCCTTCGAGCCACGCGAACTATCACCTTTGCCGCTCTCAAACCTGGGCTGCTGTTTGGACAAGGACCGGCACTGGCCGGGATCATTGATGTTGCCGACATCGGCCTCTCGGTCGACTCGGCCTCCTTGTGCGGCGTACTTACGGAGGCGGACGTGGCCGCCCGCCTCCCCCGGCGCCGGCGCGAGGCCCACAAGTGGGCCTCCGCTCTGCTCATCATCGGCGGGTCGCCCGCTATGGCGGGCGCACCCGCACTCGTGGCCGCGGCCGCCCAACGGGCGGGGGCGGGCATGGTTCGCGTCGGCATCCCGGGTGGGCTCATCGGCGTGTCGGAGGCTGTCGGGGTCGATCTGCCCGCCGAACAGTGGTCAGCCGTCGCCCTGGCCGCGGCCGACCGCGTGCATGCCGCGGTGGTCGGGCCCGGCCTCGGCCGGAGCCGAAGCACCCTCTCCGACGTGCGGTCTCTGCTCGGGCGCCTTCATTGTCCGGTGGTGCTCGACGCCGACGGCCTGGCCGCGTTGGCTGGTCCCGACGACACAGCCGAATCGAGCGATCCCAACTTCGGCGCGGCCGCCGGCCAGATTACCGGCGAAAGCGGCCGAGGTGGCGATGGACACGTCGACGATAGTCACGTCGGCGGTGGTCACGTCGGCGGTGGTCACGTCGGCGATGGTCTGAACCCGACCACGGTCGGCAAAGCGGCAGGACGCCGATCGGAGACCATAGGCCGGGCCGAACCCTCCCCGGTAGTGGCCCAACGGGGAGTCGGTCGTTCGACGGCCCGCCTCGGATTCGGCGCGGCGGGCCGCGACGGTCGCGTCAATTCAGAAACGATTCTTCCCGGGCATCGCGCCGTGCTGGACGCCAGCGCCCGCCGACGCGGTGGGCCCCTGCCCGCCCTGGGCTCCGATGCTCGCGGGCCCGGTGCACAGCGCAACCTGACCGCCCTCCAAGTGCTGGCTCGACGTGATGCTCCGACGGTGCTTACCCCCCACGACGGCGAGTTCGGGATGATTACCGGACACCGTCCGGCCGCCGACGGCGGGCGGATCGGTGACGCATTGCGTTTGGCTACGGCGACCGGAGCGGTGGTGCTCCTTAAAGGTCCCACCACCGTGATAGCCGACCCCGACGGAAGCGTCATGCTGGTCACCGAAGGTGACGAGCGTCTAGCCACAGCCGGTACCGGCGATGTGCTCAGTGGCACGATCGGCGCCCTTTTGGCCAACGGCCTCGGCCCAGCCGAGGCGGCGGCTGTCGGAGCCTGGCTACTCGGTCGGGCCGCTCGGCTCGGGCCCGCCGTCGGCCTCGTGGCCGGTGACCTGCCCGAACTCATAGCCCAAGCCATCGCCTCGGTCTGGGAGCACTCATGACCGAACCGGTCGCGCCCCATCGTCGGGTGGCCGCAGTGGGCGACGGGGCCCACAACGTGGCGGCGCGGTGGCGACCTACTGTCGCCACCATCGACCTCGACGCCATTGCCCACAACGTGGCGGCTCTGTGCCGCCACGTTGCTCCCGCCGAGGTTTGCGTCGTCGTCAAGGCTGATGGGTACGGCCATGGGGCCGTACCCATCAGCCGGGCCGCGCTACGAGCCGGGGCGACCTGGCTGGGCGTGGCCCTCGTCGAGGAGGCGGCGGCGCTACGCGCCGCC
>JANYDT010000111.1 GCA_025359845.1 Acidimicrobiia bacterium | reverse complement strand
CCACGGCCGCTACCTGACCGACTTGGAGGCCGACACGGTCGAGGAGTTCCGCAAGGCCGGCACGCTCTGGTTCATAGAGCTCATCGATGAACTGGTTACCGAAGCCAACTCCGGTGTCGACGAGGATCGGGCCGTCAGGGTGCAGGATGCAGAACCCGTAGACGGGAACCCTCGCTCCGAGTGCTGCGGCCGGATGGGAGGCAGGCAGGCCGACCACGGCAAGATCGAGACGCACGATCACGGGCATCTCAGCGAGTCCGGCCATCTTTGATTCTCCCACGGACCTCCGTCGTTGCCGATGGCCGCGTATCGTTCGGCGTCGCGCTCGCAGGCGCGGCGATACAGCAGATCGCGGATCGCTTCGTGGAGCAGTTGCGTCTTGGTAAGACCAGAAGTTTCGGCCTCAGCCTCGAGTTCGCGAAGCAACTTTTCGTCGGCTCGAAAGCATAGTCGTCGTCATGCGATCAGTATACAAAATGCATTGCAGGATTGGGAGGGAGCGTCGACCTCCCCATCTGCGATGCTATCAGCATGGAGGTTCTCGTCGTGCCCGCTACGAAGAGAACTCCGCAGCTCCGTGGCTCGCGGGCTCGGGCAAACACTGATTCCGACCACAGCGCGAGCTTCCGCAGTTCGCGCGCTGCACCTCGAGATCACGTAAATCGGGCGATGCCCGGAGAGGGATAACACCGAGCCGCATGATGTCGTGGCGTGGCAATGCCAGGGCTGCGCCCATCTCGATCGCGAAACACGCAAGGCCCATTGGTAGCACCACAATTAATACTTTCGGCAACCAAGTCAACGACTTGGCGCCTTCCCTGTGGAGTAGACCGTTTTCAACCAAACCCATCGGATTTGTACTGATGACGGCACGAGGCCGCCGTCGATCTCGTCGAGCAACCACTTGTCGATCTCCTCGGCCGGCATCCGTCTGATGCGGTAGGCGCCGAATCGGGGGACGATGTAGGTGGTGAGGTCACGTCTCCTCCGTTCGCGGAGACAACCGACGACATAGCCGAGAAAGGTCTCGGCCGACTCAACTAGCGGTCGGACGAAAGAACCCTGACCTGGCACTATACCAGTCAGGGGGTGGAGGCGGCGCCCAGAATTGAACTGGGGTACACGGCTTTGCAGGCCGTTGCATGAACCACTCTGCCACGCCGCCCGGCGTGCGCCCTCAATGCTAGTTGGTGAACTGGCCGATCTCGACCCAGTTTCCGTCGGGGTCGGTGATCAGCGATATATCGACTCCGGGTCGGGCGGTTGTGCGCGGGACGCCGATCTTGGCGCCGGCGGCCGAGACCCGAGCCAATGTGGCGTCGAGGTCGGCCACGAAGTAGGTGAAGTAGCGGATGCCAGTGGCGGCCATGATGGGCCCCGGGGCGGGCCCGGCTTCAGGGATCGTGGCCGGGACGGAAAGTTTGAGGGTGGTCTGTCCGCACCGCAACCGGTGCATGGTGCCCCCGAGCCCAAGGGGCATCGGATGGCTGACATAGTGCGACAGGCCGAGCACGTCTCGATAGAACGCCAGCATCGCGTCGCCGTTACGACACACGATACCCAGATCGATGGCCGAGACAGTCACTTTCTCCTGTACGACGACGCCTCCGGACACGGCCTCGGCCGCCTCCTTCAAACGGGCGAGGGTGAGGGCCATGGCCGCGAGATTCTGCTCACCCCGGTCGGCTGGGATGCCTTCGGGCCGTTCCGGCGTGGCCAGAAAAGGCGCATCGAAGAATTCGGTCACCAGCGTCCCACCATCGACGACTTCGAACGAATAGCGCCACGTGACCGGTCGCTCGGTCTGCCACGCGAACACCCGCCCCATGTCGGCTTCGACGACCACGCAATCTCGTTCCCAGGCGCGGCCAGACACTTCGTTATGGCCGGTGAACTTGGCCCCCACGGCCGGTCCGGAACCGGAAGTCCATGTGCACGAGCGGCATTCGGGGCTCCACTCCCCCATTCGAGTGACGTCGCTGATCATTGCGTAAAGCAGGCCAGGCGAAGCCGCGATGACCATGGAAACCGAACCGGAAGTGACAACCATTTGTCAGCCTTTCAACAAGCGCACGGCGGGGAGGATATCGGCTGCGATCAGCCGGACATGGTCAAGATCATCAAGATCGAGCACTTGAAGATAACAACGTTGAACGCCGATAGCGGCCGCCTCCGTGAGCTTGACCGTAATCTCGGCTGGGGTTCCGCATAGGCCGTTGGCCCGGAGATCTTCGACCTCACGTCCGATGCTCTTCGCCCGCCGCTCGATGTCGCCGATCGACTCTCCACAACACACGACGGACGCGCTCGACAAGGTCAATGTCGAGCGCTCTCGGCCGATCTTGTCGCACGCCTCACCCGCCCGTTGGAACGCGATGCGGGTGTCGTCGAGGGAGCGGAAGGCGGCGTTGAACTCCGCCGCGTAGGTCGCGGCCAGGCGCGGCGTCCGCTTAGGGCCGCCGCCGCCCACGATGATCGGCGGTCCGGGCCGCTGTATCGGCTTCGGCAGCCCCGGAGAATCCGTGACCTGATAGTGCTTGCCGACATACGAGAATCCGCCTTCGGTGGCCCACAACCCCGAGATGACCGCCAGTTGCTCCTCGAGCACCTCGAATCGTTCACCCAACCCCGGGAAGGGCACGGCGTAGGCCTTGTGCTCCTGCTCGTACCAACCGGCACCGAGACCAAGCTCCACCCGTCCGCCCGACATCGCGTCGACTTGGGCCACCGAAATGGCGAGCGGTCCTGGCAATCGAAACGTGGCCGAGTTCACCAAGGTGCCGAGACGGATCGTCGATGTCTCGCGAGCGAGTCCGGCGAGTGTGATCCAGGCATCGGTCGGTCCTGGCGCTCCCGACACGCCGCCCATCTTCAGGTAGTGATCGGAGCGGAAGAACGCACCGAAACCACCCTCCTCGGCGCAGAGGGCCATGGCCAAAAGGGTGTCGTACGAGGCGCCCTGTTGCGGCTCGGTAAATATGCGCAGCTCCACTAGTCATACCTCCACTCTGGTGCCCTTGGGCACGACACATACTCCGGAATCGCTGACGGTGAATCGTTCCCGATCATGGGTGGGATCGACGCCGATGCGCACGCCCGAACCGATGTAAGCATTCTTGTCGACGATGGCCCGCCGCACAACCGCGTTCTGACCAACATGAACGCCGTGGAGCACAATCGAGTCGCTCACCACCGAGTGATCATCGACGTACACGTCAGGACTTATTATCGAGTTCTCGACGTGTCCGCCGGAAATAATCGACCCCTGACAGAGCAGTGAAGCGACGGCCGAGCCAGGGGCCCACGAAGGACCACGCACCAACTTGGCCGGCGGCAACGGCAAATGGGCTGTGAAAACGGGCCACGACATGTTGTAAAGATCGAACAGCGGCTCGGGTGCGACGAGGTCCATATTGGCGTCATAATAGGCATCGATTGTGCCGACATCTCGCCAATATCCGCGGCCGATTTCGGTAGTTCCCGGTACGTCGTTGGTTCCGAAGTCGTACCATCGGGCGAGCCCCTCGTTGGTGAGATTAGGGATCACGTTCCCGCCGAGATCATGTTTGGAGTCGAGGTCGGTGGCGTCTTCGGTCACCGCTCGAACCAACGTAGCCGTGTCAAAAACGTAGTTACCCATCGAGGCCAAGCACCACCCCGGACGGCCCGACATCTCGGGCGGCGTGGCCGATTTCTCATGGAATCGGGCGATCATCTCTCCGTTCGTTTCCATTACCCCGAACTCTCGTGCTTCGGCCAACGAGACCGGAATACCAGCCACGGTCACGCCCGTCCCGCCCGCCTCTAGGTGTTGCTCCACCATCTGGCGAGGGTCCATGCGATAGATGTGATCGGCACCGAACACGCAGACTATGTCGGGAGTCTCGTCGCTGATGAGGTTCAAGTTCTGGTAAATAGCATCGGCCGAACCGGCGAACCAGAACGGCCCCCTTCGCATTTGCGCGGGGACGGGAGTCACGTAGTTGCCCAGCAACGTCGAGAACCGCCATGTGACCGAGATGTGACGGTCAAGACTGTGGCTCTTGTACTGCGTGAGGACGACGATCTTCAGGTAGCGGGCGTTCGCGAAGTTGGACAGGACGAAGTCGACGAGCCGATAAGGGCCGCCGAACGGGACCGCGGGCTTGGCCCTATCAACGGTCAAGGGATGAAGCCTCTTGCCTTCCCCGCCGGCAAGGATGATCACCAATACAGTCGGTTCAGCGGCCACGGTGGCGACCCTATCCCAGCGACTCGTACATTGCCCGGTAGGCCTTCGCCGGCGCGGTCCAGCTCCAGTCGGTGCGCATGCCACGACGGATGATCTCCGCTCGGCGCCGCCTTTCGCGCCACGCTCGCGCGCCCCGGTGCACCGCGTCCACCAGGCCCGCTCCGTCAAGGTGACCAGCGATGAACCCGTTACCGGTTGCGGGTTGGGAGTCGGCGTCGATCACCGTGTCGTGCAGACCGCCCACGTTGGTGACGATGGGGATGGCCCCGTACGCCATTGCTTGCATCTGGGCCAGTCCGCACGGCTCGAAGCGGCTGGGCATGAGATACAGGTCGGCACCGGCGAACACCTGGTGCGACAAGGCGATGTCGTAGCCCTCGAAGAACGCCACCCGCGCCGGGTCGGCTTGGGCCAGCGCCCGAAATCTCGCAGCGGTCGGCGGATCGCCTGATCCCAACACCACCAACTGCGCGTCTACGGAGGCGAGGTATGGGGCCAGACCCTCGACCAGATCGAGCCCCTTCTGATGAACAAGCCTTGTCACTATGCCCAACAGCGGGCCGTCGCCCCCCTCAAGATTGAAGCGCCGACGCAGCGCCGCCGTATTCGCCGCCTTCGTCGCGGGGTTGGCCACCCCGAAATCGCTGACGCCATAGTTGGACGCGAGATGAAGATCGATCATCGGGTCCCATTCACTCACGTCGATCCCGTTGCGGATGCCGATCAACGCCGGTCCCCGAGCCCGCAACAGGTCTTCCAGCCCCGCGCCATGCTCGACCGTCGTGATCTCTTTGGCGTAGGTCGGACTGACGGCCACGACGCGGTCGGCAACGGTGACGCCACCGGCCATCGGGTTACACCGCCCAGAACGCAGGAAGGCCTGGCCGTGGTTCGGAAACGCGTCGACCCACCCGGCATCGCTATCGCCCTGATAGGCCAGGTTGTGGACACCAAACACGGTGCGGACGCCGGGCGGCAGGAAGGCGAAGATCACCGCCGTGTGCCAATCATTGGCGTGCACCACATCGGCGCCGATCACCACTGCCAGCGCCGCGCACGCGATCGAGAATCCGGTGAAGCGCCGATCGTTGTCGTCCCATCCGAACAGGCCGTCGGGGCGCATGTACGGGTGCGACCGGGCGATGCCCGGAAGGTCGATCAGCGCGACCTCACCGAAGCCCTCGAGATGACCGACGCGAGCGCGGGCCGGACCGGTCCATTCCGGGACCTCAAGGGCGAAGATCTTCTCGCCCGCCAAAGCCGCTGCGCTGTAGTCGGGCAACGCCACAGTCACGTCGAGACCATCGGCGCGTAGCGCCTTCACGAGGCCACTCACGGCCTCGGCCAGCCCGCCCACCCGCACGAGCGGAGCCAACTCTGCTGTAGCCATCAAGACACGCACGGCCGCTCACCGTAGCGCCCGCAGTCACCAACCGCTCTGCCCCATTAGGGGTCAGCTGATGGACGCGTGCGGACGGGCGTGGGCGTGGAAATGATCCGGGATTTGCCGCATGTGGCGATCAATCGAGAACCGCCCGATTCCATAGCGTTGGGTCGCGGCCGCGCTCAGACAAGCGACAAGATGTTCGACGACCGTCTCGGGGGGCGTCACCCCATGTTGACGCCAGACGACCATGGGCGTGTCGCAGATTTCGCAATCGGCCACCCAACCGTAATCGTCTTCGCCGTACCAATGGGTTATGCGGTCGGCCCGACAGAGTTCGCACGCCGCTCCCGCCCCGAGGCGCGGGGTGCCGTCGGGCCACGTATGGTTGGCTATATCGCCGCCCAATGTGGGTGCCTAATCGCCGTCGAGGGCGCGGCGCAGCGAGAGCGACAGGCGCCGCTTTTCGCCATCGATCGACAAGACCTTGACCCACACGCCTTCGCCTTCACTGACCACATCAGCCGGCGTCTCGACCCGGAACCTCGAAAGCTCAGAGATATGAACCAAGCCCTCGAGCCGGCCGAAGTTCTCGCCGTCAAGGGTCACGAAGGCACCGAAGGGGGCCAATCCGCTCACGGTGCCATAGACCAGGTCGCCCACCTTGTGCTCCGAGATGAACGAATCCCACGGGTTGGCCATGGCCGCTTTGCGGGACAACCCGATCTTGCCCTTGGCTTGATCAACGCTGATCACCACGACGTCGATCTCTTCGCCCGCTCGCACCTCGTCTTCGACCTTGGCCACGTTGCGATGAGCCAGTTCGCTGACGTGCACCAACCCCTCCGCGCCGCCGATATCGACGAAGCAGCCGAAGGGCAACAAGGTCGTCACGCGACCGCGGAATCGTTGGCCGGGCTGGATCTCGGAGAGAAGTTGACCTCGCTTCTCTTTTCGTTCCACATCGACGACGGCCTTGCGGTTCACGACAAGACGCTCGCGGCCTTTCTCGGCCTCGACGATCTTGACTTGCACGTCTTGACCCACCAATGTCGACGACGGGAACGATTTACGCGTATCGGTCAGCGAGTCCGGCAAGAATGCCCGCACGCCGACGTCGACGACGAGTCCGCCTTTCGTGACGCCCGTGACCTTGCCGTTGACGATCTCGCCGCTGTGCATCTTCTCGATCAGCGTGCCCCACAGGCGCTCGCGAGAGGCCCGTTTCGGCGACAGCACATAGCGGCCGGTGCCACCTTGGCGCCGAATCACCGTGCCTTCGATCGAATCTCCGACGGCCGGATCATCGCCGACCACTTCGCTGCGAGGAATCACGCCGATCCGATCTTGGCCGAGATCGACGTCGATACCGTCGCCGATTACCCGGGTCACGAGGCCGGGCACGATGTCACCATTGGCGTAAACGAGCGCCAAGTTTTGGGGCCCCGTCGGGGTCGCAGCCGCAGGCTCGGACGCAACTTCGACCGCCGCCGGGGCAGGTTCGGACTGCGCCGCCTCAGGCTCGGACGCCACGTCGACCACGGCCGCCTGAGCCTCGGACGCCGCCTCGGGCTCGGCCGCCTCATGCTCGGCTTGCGCCTCTGGTTCGGACTGCGCCACAGGAACGGCCGCCTCCGGTTCGGACGCAACCTCGACCACCGCCGCCTCAGGCTCGGACGCCACGTCGACCACGGCGGCCACAGGAACGGCCGCCTCGGGCTCGGGCCGCGCCTCGACCGAGGCCACGGGCGCAGTGTCGGTGGCCGGGGCCGAAACCTCCTCGACCACAGCATCGATCGGAGCCGGCGTTTCCACCGGGACGGCGATCTGTTCGGTTTGGATGGGGTCGACGGCGGCGTCGGTCATGATCGAAGATTCCTAAGGCAGGGTGGACAAGTCGAGAAAGACTACCGGGGTTCGTCAAGACCGGCGCGCAGCTCACCGATGTACCGAGCCACGCCTTCCGGCCCTTCGCCTTCCAGGAGTCGGCGCACGACGGAGGCTCCCACGATCACGCCGTCGGCCACCGCGCTCACCTCGCGGGCCTGAGCCGCGTTGGAAACGCCGATGCCCACGAGAATCGGCCTGTCGGTGACCGCCTTCAGACGGCTTGCGACCACGTTTGCGGTCGAGGCCAGCGTCGCCCGTTCGCCCGTCACACCCATGGTGGCGATTCCGTACACCCAACCGCGCGACCGACGACAGATTTCGACCATCCGGTCGTCAGGTGTGGTCGGTGCCGCGAACAGCACGTTTTCGATTCCGTAGATCTCCGCGACTTCCATCCATGGCCCGGCCTCGTCCATCTGCAGGTCGGGCAGGATCACGCCCCCGATTCCGGCCTGCTGAAGCTCTTTGGCGAAGCGCTCGTGCCCGGCCCGGAAGGCGATGTTGTAATAGGTCATCACCACCAGCGGGATGCCCACGTCCGCGGCGGCTACTTCTTGGAGAATCGACGTGGGGGTGGCCCCCCGCTCCAGCGCCCGCAGTGACGCCGCTTGGATGACCGGCCCGTCCATCACCGGATCGCTGAACGGAATGCCGATCTCGATAGCGTCCGCACCGGCGGCCGCGGCGGCGCGCACCGAATCGACCCAATCGGCCGAGAGGCCGCCCGTGAGGTAGGGCACGAGCAGCTTGCGGCCGGCGGCCCGTTTGGCCCGAAACTCGGTTTCGATCGACCCGAATACCTGCTCAACCACGGCTCGTGCACCCCTCACATACTGGGTTGCACGGACGGCTCGAGCACAACTGCAGCCGACCCATCACGTGTTCGGCGTCTTTGTCACCGCGACCCGACAAATTGACGAGGACCGTCGACCCGCTAGGAAGCTCTCCAGACTCAGCACCCCGCACGACATAGGCGATCGCATGCGCGGATTCGAGTGCGGCGATGATGCCCTCCGTCTCGGCCAGCAATTGCACCGCGTCCAACACTTCGTCATCGCTCGCGGCCACGTATTGGGCCCGTCCGATGGAATAAAGGTGGCTGTGTTCAGGTCCGACCCCTGGATAGTCAAGGCCGGCCGAGATGGAGTGGGCCTCCAACACCTGGCCGTGCTCATCTTGCATGAGGAAGCTCTTCATGCCGTGCACGACGCCCGGAATACCTCTACCAACGGCGGCGCCCCCGACCGGCTCCACGCCGATCAACTTTGCCGATGTGTCGACGAATCCGCCGAAGATTCCCGCCGCATTCGAACCACCGCCGACGCAGGCAATGACGAAATCAGGGTCTTTTCCGGCGAGCAACATTCGGGTCTGTCCGCGGGCCTCATCGCCCAATACCCGCTGAAACTCGCGCACCAACCACGGATAAGGATGGGGGCCCATCACCGATCCTAGGCAGTAGTAGGTGGTCTCAACCGTAGCCACCCACTCCCGCAGCGCGTCGTTGACAGCATCCTTCAGTGTCTGCGATCCGGAGTGGACCGGTCGAACAGTGGCGCCCAGCAGTTTCATGCGTTGCACATTGAGAAATTGGCGCTTCACGTCGACCGCCCCCATGAAGACCTCGCACTCCAGGCCGAGCAGCGCGCACGCTGTGGCCGTGGCCACTCCGTGCTGACCGGCACCGGTTTCGGCGATCACCCGGTTCTTACCCATGCGCCGGGCCAACAACGCCTGGCCGATCACGTTATTGATCTTGTGCGACCCGGTATGGGCCAGGTCTTCGCGCTTGAGAAAGACCCGCACACCGAGGCGTTCGGACAGGTTTCGGCACTCGGTGACCGGCGTCGGCCGGCCGGCATAGTGATGCAAAATGGAATGATATTCGGCCTTGAAATCGTCATCGCTCCAAGCCGAACGGAAACCCGCTTCGAGTTCCATGCACGCGGGAACAAGCGACTCCGGCAAATAGCGCCCGCCGAAATCACCGAAACGACCGTCGGCGCTGGGATCCCCCATGATCGAGGGCGCGCCCCCGTTGGAGATGGGTTGTGTCATCGTTACTCCTCGTTCCAATCGTAAGGGGCTTCACGGCGCAGGGACAGGTCTCCGTCACTGGCCAAAGCTTCCAACGCCATCTGTTCAAACCCCGTCCGCGCGTTCGCAATGAACGCCTTAAGTTTGAGGGCGTCTTTTCGCCCTGGACTCGACTCGACCCCCGATGACACGTCGACCCCCCAGGGTCGCACTTGGGCTATGGCCTCGGCCACGTTGCGGTGCGAGAGCCCGCCGGCGAGCAGCCAGCGCCGACCCGGGGCAAAGCCTTCGGCCAACGACCAGTCGAATACCTCACCCGAACCGGGCGCTCCGCCCTCGATCAAATACGCGTCAGCGTGAAAGTTTTTGGCCTTGGCCGCGTCGTTGGTGCCGGCCGCGAACGCCTTGATGGTCACTTCGACCCGTTCCCTCACCCAACTCACCTGATCCGGCCGCTCGTGACCGTGTAGCTGCGCTCCTCGCAGCCCGGCGCGTTGCACTTGTTCGACCACTCGCTCGGGAAGATCGTCGCGGAAAACTCCGAACGTGAGCACATCGTTGGGAAGCCGCTTGACGATGTCACTCACGCGACCGACTGCGACTTGGCGTTTCGATGGCGCGAACACGAAACCCAGCGCGTCAGCCCCCATAGCGATGGCCAGCAGCGCGTCCTCTTCCGAAGTTATACCGCAGATCTTCACGAAGCCCGGCTCGTCCCCTGCCGGAAAAGCTTCAGTCATGGCGCCTCACGCAGTGCTCGTACGCCAGCCGCGGGATCGCCTGACGTCACGAGGTGCTCTCCCACCAACACCGCGTTGAATCCGGCTGCCGCGAGCGCAGCGGCGTCTTCGGCCCCCCGCACGCCGGACTCGGCCACGCGAACCACCGTGTCGGGCATAGCCTTGACGACACGTACGGCTCGTTGCTGATCGACCAGGAACGTGTGCAGATCGCGCTGGTTCACGCCGATGAGATCAGCACCAACGCTCAGCGCCCGGGCCAGTTCCGCCTCGTCGTGGATTTCGACGAGCACGTCGAGGTGGACCGCCGTCGCGCACCCGTGCAAGTGCGCCAGTTCTTCGTCACTGAGCACCGCGGCGATGAGCAACACCGCGTCGGCTCCCATGATACGGGCGTCGTACACGTCGTTCTCGCAGACCGTGAAATCTTTTCGTAACACCGGGATTGTCACTGCGCCCCGGGCCAGTCGTAGATCTTCGACTGAACCGCCGAAGTGTGCGCCATCGGTGAGTACCGAAAGGCACGCCGCGCCCCCGCGGGCATAGTCGGCCCCCAACGCCGCCGGATCGAGGTCGGCGCGCAGCGTTCCCTTCGACGGAGAACGGCGCTTGACCTCGGCGATCACCGAGAGACCGGGCTCGCGCAAGGCTCGGCGGAAGCCTCGAACTGGCGTCTCGACAGCCAATGCCGCGCCCAGGAGGGAGCTGCTCGGGCGCCCATCCTCGGCCGCGGTACGGCGGTGCGCCTCGACGATGGCATCGAGATACGTCGCCACTCGGTCAGTCACGGGTGGCGATCGTAGTCTGAGCGTCTCGGATGAGACTTCGAAATGACGACTCCCCCAATCCGGTCGGTGGTTCTGCCAACATGGCGGCGTGACCGATGCCATCGACCTGGGCACCATCGTCGTCGTCGAAGACGATCCCAATATTGCCGACCTCCTCGATATGTACCTTCGCCAGGCCGGATACCGGGTGATTCAGGCCGATACCGGGGAGCGCGGCCTCGCCGCGATCGAACGGGAACGGCCCAAGCTGACCATTCTCGACGTCGGTCTTCCCGGCCTCATGGACGGGCTCGGCGTTTGTCGGGCTATACGGGCCAAGTCTCAGCTACCGATCATGATGTTAACGGCCCGCGACGGCGAAATCGATCGAGTCCTCGGGCTTGAGCTAGGGGCCGATGACTACATCACCAAACCGTTTTCGCCACGCG
>JANYDT010000107.1 GCA_025359845.1 Acidimicrobiia bacterium | reverse complement strand
CTCCCCTACCCGGAGGGGGAACTTTGCGGGTCGAGACCAACGGGTTGCACCTCGATACCCTGCGCGAGCACGGGCTCGATCCGGCCAAGAACGACAACCGCATCCTCGCCGCCTGCGTCGGGTTACGTGCCCAGGGCCACGCCGTGCGCCTCATCACCAACGACACTGCGTTACGTATCAAGGCCGCCCAATTGGGCTTCGAGGCGGCGGAACACTCGACCCTCAGCACTTCTTTCGAGGATCTTGACAACGGCGCGTGGCCCACGTTGGAGGTGTCGAGCGAACTCGTTCACGATCTGTACTCCGCCGGCGGCAAGACGCCCGTGTCCTTCGATGCGCTGACCCTCGAAGACCGGACGTGTGCCGATCTTGAACCCAATACCTTCGCCGTCTTACGAGCGGGCACGTCGAGCGTGCTGGTGCGGGCCAACGCCAAGGAATTGCGAGCCCTCAACCCCCACCTCGAGGCCTACGGACTGCATCCCCGATCGAAGGAGCAGCGCGCCGCCCTCTCGCTGTTGATGGATCCCGACGTGGCGATCGTGGCTCTCGATGGACGGGCCGGCACGGGCAAGACCATCCTGGCGCTCGCCGCCGGACTCGAGCAGGTCATCGAACGGGGCTCCCGTTACGACCGGCTCGCCATCTATCGGCCCGTCGTGCCGGTCGGAAAGGCCGATATCGGCTTCCTGCCCGGAACGCTCGAAGAAAAGCTCGAGCCATGGATGTCAGCCGTGGTTGACGCGCTTGCGGCGCTTACCGATGAGCGTAGTTACGTGGCCGCCCGAGAGACGATCGATGAGCTGTTGTGCCGGGGACGTCTATCGATGGAGAGCGTCACCTTCTTGCGCGGTCGCACCCTCCAGTCGAGCTTCATAGTCGTCGACGAAGCCCAGAACCTCGAGCCGGCCACGGTCAAGACCATTCTTACCCGGGTCGGCGAAGGGGCCAAGATCGTGTTCTGCGGCGACCGCGAGCAGATCGACGCACCCTACCTGTCGGCCCATAACAACGGGCTGGCGCTTCTACTCGACGCCTTCCGGGGCCAGGACTGTTTCGGTGGCGTGCGGCTCGTCACCTGCGAGCGTTCAGAGGTCGCAGCCCTCGCCGCCACGCTCCTCTAGGTCTAGGTCAAGGTCAAGGTTTAGGTCTTAGGTCTAGGTCTAGGTCTAGGTCTTAGGTCAAGGTCTAGGTCTAGGTCAAGGTCAAGGTCTGGTCTGTTCCCAGCCACCAGTCAATCCTTCACAGGACCGATACCGCCGATGCCTCCGCGGTAATACGAGGGTCGCTCGACAGAAGGTTCAGCTCAGCAAGGGCGCCGGCAGGGGTTCACCGTGCACGACACTGAGGTGCTGGACGGCCCGCGACAACGCCACGTACAAGATGCTCGGACCGGCGGGCAGCGCGTAGATGGCGGCCGGCTCGACCACGACCACGGCGTCAAACTCCAAACCCTTGGCCAGCACGGCCGTCAGGAGGGTCACCCCTCCTTCCAAACGAGCCGCAAAGGCGATGCCGGCATCGTGAAAGGAACTGCTCAAACTGTCGATCAGAGCCGGTGCGGCCAGGACGCCTACCGACTCGAATCGCTGAGTGAGCGAACGGACGCATTCAACCGTGGCTGACACCACGTCATCGGCCGATACGATCTGCGGACTCTCACCACCGGTTCGTACGCTGCGCGACGGACGCAGTCCGGGTGCGGCGATCGGGAGGAGCCGGTTGGCGAAGTCCAGAATCGGGGCCGGCACCCGATACCCCAATTCCAGCTCACACACCTGGCCGGCGACCATCGAGTCATGGGTCAGATGGGTCAGCGCGTCGGCCCAACTCTGGCGCGCCGCCACGCTGGTGGCCTGGGCGAGGTCACCGAGCACGGTCATCGAACGGCCGTGGGCCCGGCGGGCCACCATTCGCAACTCCATGGCCGAGAGATCTTGCGCCTCGTCGACCACCACGTGACCAAACACCGGAAAGCTGGCATTTACCAGCGCGTCCGCCTCATCGAGCAGGCCGAGATCGGCTCGGGTCCAACGCTCGTCGGCCTGCTTTGGCGCCGGGCGACGGTGCAGCAGCCGTTGTTCCGTTCGACCCAGCAGGCCATCGGAAGCGGCGGCGAGGGCCCGCTGGTGGCCGAGCAGCGTGCGTACGATCGACGCAGGGGCAAAAGCCGGCCACAGCTTGTCGAGGTACTTCTTGAACCCGGATTGCTTGCGTAGGTCGCCGGTAAATTGGAACTGCTGCTCCTGCGCGACCCGCCCGGTTTGCAGCCGTACCCGCCAGGCCAACGCGACCAACTGCTCGCGCAAGACGTCACGGGCGGCGTTGACGGCGAGGTTGCGGGCCAGCGCCCCCTCCACGAGCACCGCCACCTCGGGAGCCGGAAAACGGGCCATCCCGAACGCCGTCATCAGTTCACCATCGATCGGCGACGGCGCAATCCGGCCGTGAACGTGACGGCGGATCACCTCGGCCATCCTCGGATCACCTTTCATCACGATCACCTCCGGCCGATCTTGCGCCCGCACCGAAAACGATCGGTTGAGAAGCATTTCGAGGGTGTTCTGGACAGCCGCGGTCTCGCCCAACGACGGAAGCACCTGCGCGATATAATCGAGAAATACCCGGTTGGGGCCGATGACCAACAGCTTCCTCCTCTCCATCTCCTCACGGTGACTGAAGAGCAAGTAGGCGGCCCGATGCAGGCCTACCGCCGTCTTGCCCGTGCCCGGACCTCCTTGAACCACGATCAAATCGCCAAGGGCAGCGCGGATCACGACATCTTGCTCGGCCTGGATCGTGGCCACGATGTCGCGCATCTCGCCGGTACGGGCCCGTTCGAGTTCGGCCAAGAGTGGATCGGGGATGCCGCCGCCACCGCCCGAACCTTCGCCGGCGGCGTCGGTGAAGTCTTCGTCGAACACCCCGACGAGCGTGCGGGCCTCCAACGCGAAACGGCGGCGCAGGTCGAGACCGAGCGGGTCGATCCATGTGGCTCGGTAGAAAGGGGCGGCCACCGGGGCGCGCCAATCGACCACCACCGGGTCCCCGTGTTGGTCTTCCACGTGACGGCGCCCGATGTACCACCGGTCAGCGCCTTCATCGATACGGCCGAACGTCAGCGCCGCCTTCGACTCGGCCACCGCCGCCAATCGCTCCATCAATGCGCGCTCGATGGCGATGGCGCCGACGTCGACCGCCCCTGCCGAATCGGCGTCGCGCCGGGCTTGATCAAGGGTGCGAGTGGCACGGACTCGCATGGCTTCGAGGCAGGCATAAGCCTGGTCGATGATCGCCTGCTCTTCGGAAATCGCCGCCGTCATAGGGACCGGAGACGTTAGTGTGGCCGCCGCCATGGCGCTCGCTCATTTTACTTTGCTGGGCCAGGCTCCTTCGCCCCGATGACGCCAGAACGCCGCAAGATCATGGGCGACGCGCTCGGAGTGGCGCTGGCCGTGGCCGCCTACGGCGTGGCGTTCGGAGCGACGGCGCGAACGTCGGGCGCCACCGTCGCCCAGGCCTGCTCGCTCTCGTTGCTGATGTTCACCGGAGCATCGCAATCCGCTTTGATCAGTGTGCTCGGGACTGGCGGGACCGTCGCCGCCGCGCTGTCGGTCACATGGCTACTCGGGGCCCGCAATGGCCTCTACGCGATGCGATTGTCGGCGCTGTTGCCGCGTTCGTTGGGTCGTCGCGTCGGGGCCGCCCACTTCGTGATCGATGAGACGATGGCGATGGCGGTGGTGCGGGAGACCCCCGAACTGGGCCGTTTTGCGTTCTGGTCGACCGCGCTGATGCTGTTCAGCTTTTGGAACATCTCCACGTTGGTCGGCGCGCTGGCCGGCGGACTGATCGATGACCCCGCTAAGTTCGGACTCGATGTGGCCTTCCCCGCCGCCTTTCTCGCCTTGGTGGCGCCGCAATTGCAGGGCCGACCAGCGAGGCGCACGGGCGTGGTGGCGGCGCTCATCGCCGTGGTCGCGATCCCGCTCGCACCCAAGGGCGTCCCGATCTTGCTCTGTGCGATGGCCGCGCTCGTCGGGGCGCCCCCGATCCGACGCTCAGACGCCAAACCCAGCCAATGAGTTGGACCGTCATCCTGGTCGGATCGTTCGGCTGCTACGTGCTCAAGCTCGTCGGCACCTTCGTACCGGCGCGGCTGCTCGCCGGACCTCGAGTGCAGACATTTTCGAAACTGCTGCCCGTGGCCTTGCTGGTCGGGCTGGTGGTCGTCATGAGCGTCGACGGAGGCCGCCGACTCAGCATCGACGCCCGTATACCGGGCATGCTCGCGGCCGCCGTCGCCATCCGCCTACGGGCCCCGTTCCTAGTGGTCGTGGTTGCCGCGGCGGTCACCACCGCCCTCGTCCGGCTGGCCACCTGAGGGCCTAGTCGCCGGCACTCTTACGGCGGCACGGCACGGAGGGGGTGTGGCACCGTACCATTCAGTTCAGTGAACCCAGACGGGGGTGCCGTTCGCCACTACGGACGGCAGCCAGTTGGCAGTGGCGATCGTCACTCGAATGCAACCGTGTGAGGCTGGGTAATTGGGCACGGAGCCGGCTCCGTGGATGGCGAAGCCGCCGGTGAAATAGAGCGGGTTAAAGAGCCTACCGAGGTGGCTCGTGCGCCAGCCGCTGATTCGGTTGTAAATGCGGAATCGACCGCGCGGTGTGTTCGCCGTAGCGCAGCTGCCTTTGTCGCAGTAATGGCGTCCCGAGCCGGTCGACACATGGATCGATCGAAACAGTGAACCGTTCTTGAACAGCAGTAGGCGTTGCGACCTGATGTCGACCTCAATGCTCGAGGACCCCGCCGGCACGGCTTTCGGACGCGAACCGTCGACCTTGGGCGGCGCCACCTTGGGGACGATCACCTTGGGGACTGTCGGCGCTACAATGGGCTTGGTCGTTACCACCGGAGTCGATCGCGGGGGCTGCGTCGGTGGAGTAACCACGGTCGTGGGCGCGACAGACGTCGTCACGACGGTCGGTGGGGCCGTGGTCGGCGCCGCAGTGGTGGCCACGACGGTGGTCGGCGCCGCTGTGGTAACTGGAGGAGTGGTGGTGGTTGGAGGAAGGGTTACGGGCGGAGCCGTCGTAGCGACGACTGTAGCGGCATTGGGATCGGTCGATTGGGCGAACGCCGGCGCGGTGACGAGGGTCAGAAACACCGTCGTCAGTAGCGCGGTCCGCCTAGGAAAAGTAGCAGCCACACGTGAAGTCTATCGGTGCGTCAAGCCCCACCCGCGGCACCGATGAGAGCCGATCAGCTGGCGATAGGTTCGGCCAATCGATAGATCGCAGTGTGGGCGAGGTGCATCACCGGCCGAAGGGCTACGGCCGAATTCGAAGCGCCTCCGATGGCCACACAAAGAATGTCAAGCTCGATCAATTCGTGACCCTTGCGTTCGAAGAGTCGCTTCACCCGTGTTCGCGCTTGGACAGTCTCGCCCACCGCGACCCGTCCCAGATGAGTGGCCACAGTTTCGGTATGGATCCAGGGCCCCAGCTTGACGTTGGCCATGAGAACCTCGTTGCCGAGGCGGGCGATATCGGCCGGGTGCACCACTCCTTCGATTTCGTAGAGCGGCAATGGCTCGTGAACGAGCCGACGGTACGCGCCCGTCGACGCCTCCGTATAGGTCGACTCGACAGTGCCGAGTACTTGTCCAAACGCTTCACGGCTGGCCAAAGGGCGATGGGTGGGCAGCGGCGCCGTCGGATAATCATCGACTACGAAATGGGGCCGCTCGTCGAGCAGTATCGCGCTCCCCACCGCGCACCGCCGGCCGCTGTGCTCAAGTTCGCTGCTGTTCTCACCTTCGCCGCGGTCCTCACCTTCGCCGCCGGCGCGGCAGTCACCGATCAGCGTCAGCGATCCGTCTTCGTGGGGCGAGGCGGTAAAGATCGCATCGTCACCGTCGTAGAACGGCGCCACGAACTTGGCATGGGTGCGGCCCCGCTCGACCCAGTCCATCCCCCAACGGGCCACGATCGGGACGGTCATCCAGGCGTACATGTACACGCCGGGTACCAGCGCCCCGGCAAATCCGTAGCGGGCCGCGGTGGCGTCGAGGTGAATCGGGTTGAGCGTCTCCGGGTCCGAGTAGCCGACCCGGAAGGCATAGGGGTTCACGGTGGTGACCCTAGGTCACTGGTGTGCGCGAGGCTGGCGCAGTGGCCCCGGCGTGCATTCTCATCGACGACCCAGACGATGAGCGCGTGGCGTTGTATCGCAATCTGAAGGATCGCGATCTCCGCCAACGCAAGGGCCTGTTTCTGGCCGAAAGCGAACTGGTGTGGGAGCGGCTGGTGGCTTCGCACTTCGAAATTCGCAGCGCGCTCGTTCATCGGTCGCGTCTCGATCGCATCAGCGCGTTCGCGTTGCCCGACGGCCTCCCGATCTACGCCGCCAGTGCCGAAGTCATGGAGAAGGTCGCGGGCTTTCCCGTCCATCGGGGCGTGCTCGCGCTGGCCGAGCGCGGCGCTCCAGCAGACTGGCACGACGTGGCGGCCGGTCCCGGGCCATGCCTCGTACTGGAGGACGTGGGTGATCCCGACAACATCGGCGCCCTCTTTCGTACCGCGGCCGCCTTCGGGTACGGATCGGTCCTCTGCTCCCCGGGGACCGCTGACCCGCTCTATCGCAAGGCCATCCGCTCCTCGATGGGATGGACCATGCACGTGCCGTACGCGACGCTCGAACCGTGGCCCCGCGCGCTAGGCGATTTGGATCGTACTGTCGTCGCGCTCACGCCCGATCGTAACGCACCCGAGGTTGACGTAGTCGGCCAACATCTCCGTCTCAACGCGTCGAAGCCCTTGGCCGTCCTGGTCGGGGCCGAGGGTCCAGGACTCACCGATGCGGCCATGGCGACGGCCGACATTTGCGCACGTATCCCGATGGCCAACGGGGTCGACTCGCTCAACGTGGCGATGGCTTGCGCTATCGCTCTCTATGAGTTCGCCCGTCCGCCGCGCTGAGCCTCTTCGCAGGTGGCAGGGGCGCGGTGACCCCGATCAGCCCGGGCCCAATCAGGTGCCCCGAACCTCCAGACGCGCCCGCCGGTCATTACAAGTGCGACCGGCTCCGCGGTACGCGCAGCCGAACGACGGCACCGCCCTCGGGCTGGTTGTCGGCCTCGGCCCGGCCACCATGAGCGGCCAAGATGGCGGCCACGATCGGTAGTCCGAGCCCCGCGGTACCGGACTGATCAGCTCGCCGGAACCGTTCGAATACATACGCCTTCGTCTCCGCGCCGAACCCCGGTCCGTCGTCGGCCACGGCCAAGACGCCGTCGCGCCCGTCGGCCGAGGTTGTGATCACGACATGCGAAGCCCGGGCGGCGGCGTTGCGGACGACGTTGTCGACGGCTTGGCGTAACAGCGCCATATCCGCATCGACGACGATGGAAGGACCGACCGAAGTGGTCACCGTGCAGTCATCGAAACGACTCGATGCAGCCACCTCCTCGGCCAAGAGGTCGAGGCGCAACGGAGCGAGACGTGGCACCGCCTGTCCTGCTTCGAATCGGGCCAGGTCGAGCAGCTCCGCCACTCCTGCGCCGGCTCGTTCTGCGGCCGACCGAATCTCGGCCATCGAACGCACATACTCCTCGCTGGTCCGGGGCCGCGACAAGGCGTGACCGGCCGACGCTTGAATGATGGCCAGCGGGGTGCGCATCTCGTGAGCGGCATCGGCCAGAAAGTCTTGCCTGTGGGCGAACGCCCGTTTCGCCGGCCGGAGAAGCAACCTGGTGACCAGCCACACCCCGCCTGCTGCGAAAAGGGTTGAGACGACAATGCCGCGCCGTGGCCTCTCGCTGAGGCCACGTAGGCGCCCCGAAAGCCAATTGATATCTTGAATGACGATCACCGACTCGGTCGGACCGATCGGGCGGGTGTAGGTCTCGAACCGAGAGTCACGTTGCGCGAATTCGTCATAGACCGGACCGTCTTTGGCCCCCTCGGCGAGGTTGAACAGCGGCGGCTCGACATCGGGCTTGCCGATTGCCTGCGAAGAGTGATGGGCCCGATCGATGAACCACGCAGCGTTGTCTTCAGGCAGTTTGCCTCCCGCCAATCGGGCCGTGACGATGTTGGCCGCCCGTTGCTCGAGACCTCGCTCCAAGCCGACGCGTTCGCGGTCGCGCAACAACCTAACCTCGGAGTTGGCCGAGACCCTCACGCCGACGAAGGTCACGAAACCAACCGCGATCGCAACCAACCAAGGGAGATGGCGCACGGTAAGACGCTGGAGCCGAAGCATGGAGAAGGTCTATCCGATGAGCCGGTAGCCCGCGCCGCGCACCGTTGCGATGGGCGCAGGATTATCGGGCAGGTCGAGCTTGCGCCGCAAATTCGCGATGTGAACCTCGACCACATTCGAAAAGCCGTCGTAGTGCGCGTCCCACACCTGCTCGAGCAGTTCGGTCTTGTCGACGACCTCGCCCACCCTGTTCATCAAGACTCGCAGGAGCGAGAATTCGCGCGTCGTCAACGGCACGAGGACGCCGCCGCGCGTCACCGATCTGGTGGCTGGGTCGAGGGTAATTCCACCGGCTTCGAGCACGGTCGGACGAGCGCCACGCGGCCGCCGCAACAGGGCCCGGACCCGAGCCGCGAACTCGTCGAAATCGAAGGGTTTGGTCACGTAGTCATCGGCCCCGGCGTCGAGGCCGCCGATGCGATCACGGCGTGCGTCGCGGGCCGTGAGCATCAGGATGTGGGCGGTGTGGCCATTGGCTCGCAGGCGCCGACACAGATCGGCGCCGTCGCCATCGGGCAGACCGAGATCGAGCACGATCAGCGCGTAATCGTTCACCGCCGCGGCCAACTCTGCGCCGGCCACTGTGCGCTCGACGTCGACCGCATACCCGTCCTCGGTCAAGGCCCTCTTCAGCACGCCGGCGAGGGCGCGATCGTCCTCGACCACCAGCAACCGCATTACTGACAGTCTGCTCACAATTTGGATGAAGCCAACGTGAAGCCGGCGTTGGGCCAACTTCACGTTCGGTTCACGTGCTTAGTCGCATCATGATCGCCATGGCTGACGAACGTCCGATGATCGCCCACCTCCTACGCCGGACCACCTTTGGGCCCTTCCCAGGCGAGGTCGAGCAATTCGCCAACTACGCAACGGCGCTTACCACCGTGCTCGGCGCGACTCCGGTTGCTCTGCAGCCGCCGGCCCTCGGCAGCGACGACGACGAAAAGCTACTGACGCAGTGGTGGCTCGAACGGGTGGCCACACCAGGGACGGGACTAGGCGAGAAAATGACGTGGTTCTGGCATGGCCACTTCACGTCCGGTTTCGACAAGGTCCGCGAGGCCCGGTTCTTGTGGGGCCAGCACCAGCTGCTTCGGGCCAACGCATTGGGCAACTTCCGCGATCTCGTTCGAGGGGTGACTATCGACGCCGCCATGCTCCAGTACCTCGACGGGCAGACCTCGACGGGCGCCGCCCCCAACGAAAACTACGGCCGAGAGTTGATGGAACTCTTCACTCTCGGGAGGGGCTCGTACACCGAGGCCGACGTGCGGGCTGCGGCAAAAGCCTTGGCCGGGTGGACGATCGACGATCACGGCAAGGTCCGATTCGATGCAACTCGGGCGTACTCCGGGAACCTGACATTTTTGGGACAGACCGGCCGGTTCGACGCCAACAGGGTGGTCGATGCAGTATGTGTTCACCCGGCGTGCGCCCCCTACATCGCGGGCAAGATCCACCGCTTCCTCGTCGGAAACGAGCCGCCCACGACCCGGCTCGCCGAACTCGCACAGGTGTTCCGAGCGGCCGACTTGAATATTCGTCCCCTAGTCGAGAACATCTTGGACGATCCCTCGTTTCTTGCCTCCAAGTACCAACGCCCGCGTCAGCCGGTGGAGTGGTTGACGGCCGCCGGCGCGGTTCTTGGAAAGCGGCCCGACGGACTGGACGCGCTGCAGCGACTGGGTCAAGTGCCGTTTCATCCCCCGAATGTGGGCGGATGGGGTGACCCGGCCCGCACGCTGACCGCCGGTCCGACATTGTTACGCGCCGCCACCGCTCACGAGTTGGCCGACGACACGATCGTGTCCGACTCGGCTGATCCCGCGACCGCGGTTTTGGCTCGTTGCGCGATCTTCGACCCGTCCACCACGACGCTCGGGGCTTTGCGCAGCGCCGCCGCGGCCATCGGGTCACGGCGCGTCCGCGCCACCGTCTTGTACGCCTTGGCCGTCTGCTCACCGGAGTTCGTGATGGCATGAGCGAGCACCGAAGCGCAGCGGCGGGCGCGGCGACCCACAAACAACATGCCACTCGCAGCGTCGACGGGGCCCCCGCACCCGGCCAACGGCCGGTACGGGGTGGCGAAGCGAGGATGGCATGAGCGAGCACCGAATAGGCCGGCGAGACTTCCTCAAGCTCGCCGCCGCTACTGCAACGACCGCAGCGAGCGGTGCGCTCGTGGCTAACGCCGCCCGTCCCGTTGATACCACCAAATTGACCGCCCCGCCAACGATGGCCCGTCCTTCCGCTTCGGCGTCGGGCGCCGCCGCGCCCCCTTCCATCGCCCCCAAAGGGGTGGCTGACAACGGCCGATTCCTGGTGATCGTCGAGCTGCAAGGCGGCAACGACGGGCTGTCGACGCTCATTGCGCTTCGCGACCCGGCGTACCGTCGGCTACGGTCCCGGACCCTCATCGACCCGAGCCAGGCCCTGCGTCTGAATGACGACTGGGGCCTCAACCCCAAGCTGGCGCGGTTGCACCGACGGGGGACGGCCGCGGTCGCCGGCGTCGGGACACCAAACCCCGATGGATCGCACTTCGCCATGATGCGGCGATGGTGGTTGGGCGATCCGGGCGGAACGGCGGCACCCGCATCGGGATTCTTCGGTCGCTGCTGTGACGCCGTCGGCGACCCCGACGCGCCAGCGGTGGGACTGTCGGTGAATAGTGGCCCATCAATGGCCCTCACGTCGTCGAGGGTGTCGACGCTATCGCTCCCCGACCTCGGCGCCCTCGACTTGTTCCGCCCCAACGCTGAGGATCACGAATCGAGCGCCTATCAACAGGCCTATCGAGCGCTGTCCAATCGGCCCGGACCGGCCGCTCTCGGCATGCGCCGGGCCATGACCGTGGCCCGGTCGCTCGACCGAATCACCGCCGAACACGGGACCGCGGAGTCGAAGGTCGAATACCCCGGTTCCGCTCTGAGCGACTCATTGCGGGCCGCGGCGCGCACGCTCGGCGCCAACCTCGGCGTCCGAGTCGTGCACGTGAGCCTGGGTGGGTTCGATACGCATTCCAATCATGTCGACACGCACAGCCAATTGATGGAACAGCTCGACGGCAGTCTCGATGCTTTCCTCACCGATATCGAACAACGAGGCCTGGGCGACAAGGTCATCGTGGCCACGATCTCGGAGTTCGGTCGCCGGGCTGCCGACAACGGCTCCGACGGCCTGGATCACGGCGCGGCCTCGGTGGCGCTCGTGGCCGGCAAGGCGGTGAAGCCCGGCGTGAAGGGCGAGCCGCCATCGCTCACCAAACTCGACGATGACGGCAACCTGCGGGCCACGATTGGAATGGACAGTTATTATGCGTCGCTCGCCCACTGGCTGGGCATTCCGCCCGGCGACGTGTTGGCCGGAGATCCGAAACCCTTACCCGATCTTTTCGACTGACGCACGCTGTCGCAGCCCGCCTACGATCGCCACGTGCCCATCCTCGAACCACCCCCGCTCGGCGCATCCGCGCTGCCACCCGCAACCTACGCCGATCACGTGGTTTTGGTGACCGGCGGTGGAACCGGCATCGGCAAGGCGATCGCCATCGAGTTCGCCCGGCTCGGTGCTGCGGTGGCGATCGTCAGCCGTGACCCCGAACACCAGCGGGCCGGCATCGCCGCCGTGGAAGAGGCTGGCGGCAAGGGATTTGCAGTCTCGGCCGACATCCGCCACGCCGATCAAATTGCCACGGCTTTCGATGCAGTAGAGGCGCACCTCGGGCCCATCGACATCCTGGTTAACAATGCGGCCGGCAACTTCGCCGTCCCCGCCGAGTTGATGAGCCCCAACGCCTGGCGGGCCGTCACCCAAATCGTGCTCGATGGCACGTTCTTCTGCTCGGCCGAGTTCGCCCGTCGTCGCATCGCCTGCGGCCACGGCGGATCGATCCTCAACATCGTGGCGACGTACGCGTGGACGGGTGGCCCGGGAGCATCGCATTCGGCGGCGGCCAAGGCCGGCGTGATCAACCTCACGCAGTCGCTTTCGGTGGAGTGGGCCCCCGACGGAATCCGGGTCAACGCCATCGCCCCCGGCGTGTTTCCGCACAGCGACCAGGACGCGCACTGGGGCGAAGGGCGACAGGCGCAGGCTTCACAGCGCTCCTCATCGGTACCGGCCGGCCGAGTCGGCCAACTAAGGGAGATGGGATGGGCTGCGACGTTTCTCTGCTCGCCGTTCGCGGCTTACATCACCGGCCATACGCTCGTGGTCGACGGCGCCAACTGGCTACGCCGGTACGGATTCTCAACCCAGAAGTTCCGCCCGATCCGCGAGCTCGTGGCCGAGGGTCGCGTCACCGGAGGGCCGATCTGATGAACTCCAGCAACACGGTGCTCTTCAAGGTCGACCGGGGCGTGGGCGTCGTAACTTTCAACCGCCCCGAGAAGCACAACGCATTCAACGACGAAATGTCGGCCGCCATGGGTTCGATCATCGAATTGGCGCTGTCTCACGTAGATGTTCGCTGCGTATTGATTCGCAGCAATGGTGCGTCATTTTCTTCGGGACGCGACACCACCCAACTCGGACAACGGCCATCCGGCGAGTCCGACTTCGAGTTCGTGCAGCGGGCCCAACGCACACGAATGCTCATGCTCGACAGTCCAAAGCCCACCGTGGTGGAAATGCGCGGTTTTGCCTTGGGTGGTGCGTGTGAGCTGGCACTCTCGGGCGATATCCGGGTGGCTGATATGTCCGTGCAGCTGGCCTTTCCGGAGGTCCGTTATGGTATCGCCGTCGACACGGGCGGCTCCGCCCTAGCGACCGCGTTGGCCGGCCCGTCCAAGGCCAAATATTTGATGATGACAGGAGAGCGCATCGACGCGGCCACCGCCTTGGCGTGGAATCTGGTCGATTTCCTCGTCCCCCCCGATGAACTCGAGGCCCGGGCGCGGGCGATCGCCCAACGCTTGGCCGACAACGCTCCGTTGGCCGTGCAGATGAGCAAGCAGCTGGTCGACAACGTGTGGGCGGGTTCGGTTCGGGCCGCCATGCGCAGCGAGCTCATGGCCCAGACGGCGCTGTTCACATCACGTGACCGGGCCGAGGTCGGGGCGGCTCGAGCGGAGGGCCGGCCCCCGGAGTTCACCGGCCGCTAGTGCCGTACGCGGTCCGCTCCGAGTCGCGGGGCCGGGGCGGTTGCGTGGCGTGACCCGGACCGGGCCGGGCCGGTTGCGCGGCATTTAGAGCGGTTGGGGTAGCCCTACGCGGTTGGGGTGCCCTACGCGGTTGCGGAAGCTGCTCGTCGGTCCGCTTCGGCCACGACCTCCGTTAGGCGGCGCATGGCCAGCGCCCGTTGGCGGTTGGCTTCGGGCAGGCTGTCGATGTCGACTTCGGCCACCTCGGTGCCGTAAGCTTGACAGACGGGAATCTCGTCGTCGGTCAGCGCCTTCAGGTACTGCTTGCGGGCAAATGCAGCCTCGATGTACGGCGCCAGGCTGGCCGCCTTCTTGGCTTCCCGTTCCGTCTCTCCCTCTTTGAACTCTCCCATCACCTCGGCCGCGAACAACTCGAGCGACTCGCAGATGTGCTCATGGCGATTGTTGCCGCCTTGCTGAATGAACACTGTCTGATCTACGCCGGCGTCGGCGAATTGGCGTAAATGGCGGCGCAATTCGTCGGGCGTACCGATGCCTCCGTCGCCTCCCCCCAGCATGGCCAGGCCCATGGTGTCGCGCACATGGACGTAATGGTCCCAAATGCTTGTGCGGCCCCATGTATGGGAGCCATAAACATAATGATGGCCCAGCGCGAATTGGAAGAATCGAAAGCCGTCGAGCCCCCGTCGAACCGCTTCATCGTGGTCAGGATGGCAGGAGAAGCTTGTGACCATGGCGATGTTCGGATTAACGGCGTGACCGATCGGCACGCATTCACGCTTGAAGGTCTCGTAGTAGTCGTCGACCCAATGGCGCGCCTCAGCCGGGTCGATGAACGCAAAAGTCAACGCTCCGATCCCAAGTTGCGCGGCCAAATGAATGGTCTCACGGTTGGAGCACGCCACCCACAGCGGTGGATGCGGCTTCTGTACCGGCTTGGGCACCACGTTGCGAGCCGGCATCGAAAAGAACTCGCCTTGAAACCCCGGATACGGGTTCATCACCATCATGTTCGTTACCTGCTCGACAGCCTCTCGCCACATGGCGCGCCGCTGCGGAGCGTCGATCTCGAAGCCCTCCAACTCGGCCCGCGATGCGCTCTCGCCCGTGCCGAACTCGACCCGTCCGTTAGACACGAGGTCGAGAGTGGCGATGCGCTCCGCTATCCGAGCGGGATGGTTGTACGCGGGTGGCATAAGCACGATTCCGTGGCCGAGTCGGATGCGTGACGTGCGCTGTGACGCGGCGGCGAGAAACACTTCGGGCGCCGAAGAATGGCTGTACTCCTCGAGAAAGTGGTGCTCGACCTCCCACGCGTAGTCGATACCGAGCCGATCGGCCAGCTCAACTTGGCGTAAGGCGTCCTGAAACAGCTTCTGCTCCGCTCCTTCCGTCCACGGTCGCGGCAATTGGTGCTCGTAGAAGATGCCGAACTTCATAGCTGTCGTTCCTCCGGATTGGCGCGAGATTGCGGTTTGGTGCGGCGGAGACTACCGAACGACCTCAGCGCGCGCCGAGTCCGCTCGGCCAACTTCCAGCTTCGCGCCCAAAACTGCCACCCAAAACCCGCATTCCCCCTTTGGGCGACAGTTTTGGGCGCGAAGCTGGGCCGCGGGCGGAGAGCCGCGGGCGGAGAGCTGCGGGCAGAGTCAGCTCGGCGGGACGGGCCGAACGCGGGCCCGGGCGGCCGTTCTATGGTGACGAGATGACCAACGACCTGCATTGGATGTCGGCGACCGAGTTGGCCCGAGCCATTCAGACTCGGGAAGTATCAAGTCGTGAGGCCCTCGAATGTTTCCTCGAAAGGGTCGCCCGCCTCGACGGACCGATCAACAGCGTGGTCACGATCGACGCGCCCCGGGCGCGCCGCGAGGCCGACGATGCCGACAAAGCGCTCGCTCGGGGCGACATCCGAGGCCCGCTCCACGGCGTGCCGATGACCGTGAAGGACAGCTTTTCGACCAAGGGAATGCGTACTACGTCGGGTGCGCCGGAACTGTCCGACCACGTCCCGACCGAAGACGCCGCTCCGGTGGCACGCCTTCGCGAGGCCGGAGCGGTGATTTTCGGCAAGACCAACCTGCCGATCTACGCCGGCGACTTACAGTCTTACAACGAGGTCTTCGGCACAACCAACAACCCCCACGATCTATCCCGCTCGCCCGGTGGATCGTCAGGCGGTTCCGCGGCCGCGCTGGCGTGCGGATTCACTCCGCTCGAAATCGGAAGTGATATCGCCGGGTCGATCCGATTTCCGTCCCACATGACCGGCGTGGTCGGGCACAAGCCGACGTACGGAATCGTGCCGGCGCACGGCCAGATTCCCGGTCCTCCCGGCACGCTTTCACAGGCCGATCTCGCCGTTGCCGGACCCATGGCGCGAACCGTCGAAGACTTGGCACTCGGCCTGCGTCTCATGAGTGGGCCGGACCGGTGGAACAAGCCGGCGTGGCGTCTCGAACTGCCTCCGGCTCGCCAGACTCGGCTGGCGGATTACCGGATCGCGGTTTGGTCTGACGACACGCATTGCCCCGTGGACGGCGATGTGAAGGCGCTGATCGAGGGGGCCGCCACGAAGCTTGTCGAGGCCGGGGCCCATATAGACCTTGACGCCCGCCCGGGTTTCACGTTGGAACGAGCGGCCCTTCGATTTTCGCAACTCCTCAACGCCGCGTTGGCCGGTGGCCACGATCAGCAAGAGATCGAACGGTACGCCGCCGACACGACCCCCACGCCGGTCGGCACGATCAAGCGCCAGACCGCGATGCGCCATCGCGACTGGTTGTCGGCCAACGAGTCGCGACTGCAAATGCGACGCAAGTGGGAGGAGTTCTTCGACCCCGAGGTCGGACGGGGCTTCGATGTGCTGCTGTGTCCCGTGATGCCGCGCACCGCGCTCCCCCACGACCACACCGAGCCACAGGGGGCCCGGGTGCTGACGTGGGCGGGCCAGTCGCGTCCGTATATGGACGCCATCGCCTGGTCGGCACCCGCCGGTGCGTGTTTCTTGCCGGCTACCGTTGTACCGGTGGGTATGGCATCGGACGGACTGCCTGTCGGGGTACAAATCATCGGACCGTATCTCGGCGATCGCACAACCCTCGATGTCGCCGCCCACCTTTCGGCAATCTTCGGCCCGGTTCCCCGCCCGTCGGGGTTCTGAGGCGTCACTGGATTCGGCGCTCCGGGGTCGCGGCTGGTCTCGAAATATCGGGCGGCGACCAAACTCGGGCTGCGTTAAGGTCGTACGTGAGCCTGAAGGAGACCATCGTCGGGAGTTCGCGCGAAACCCAGGGGCTCCTCCTCGGGTTTGTGGGCGTACTCTGCTTCAGCGTCTCGCTCCCCGCCACTCGGGTGGCCGTCAAGGCGTTCAACCCGACCTTTGTGACTTTCGGACGGGCGGTCGTGGCGGCCGCCGGCGCGATCGTCATCCTTGCGCTCGTGCGGCCCCGTCGGCCTACCATTGCCCAGTGGCGAAGGATGGTTCTGGTCACGGCCGGCGTCGTCGTTGGTTTTCCGCTTTTCACGAGTCTGGCCCTACGTCATGCTCCCGCCGGCCATGGAGCCGTGGTGATCGGGCTCCTTCCAGCGGCGACAGCTGGTCTCTCTGCGCTTCGATCGGGCGAGCGCCCATCCGCTCGATATTGGCTGTTCGCCGCCGTTGGCATGGCCTCCATAGCGATACTGGCTGCGACCCGATCGAGCACCAAAGAACTGGCCGTCGGTGACCTATATTTTCTTTTGGCCGTGGCCGCCGCCGCGCTCGGATATACCGAAGGTGCGCTCATAAGTCGGGAGTTGGGCGGCTGGCAGACCATCAGCTGGGCATTGCTGCTGGGCTTGCCAGTCACGGTACCGCTCGCCGTCCTCGGACTGGGGTCCGTCACTGGAGGCGAGCGCTGGACGGCTTGGACCGCATTTGCTTATCTGGGGTTGGTTTCGATGTTGCTCGGCTTCTTCGCCTGGTACGGCGGACTGGCCCGGGGCGGCATCGCCCGGGTAAGTCAAATACAGCTCGTTCAGCCATTGCTCAGCGTGACGTGGGCCGTGCTCTTTCTGCACGAGCGGGCCGACATCTTGCTGTTCGTCGTGGCCATCATCGTTCTCGTCGCGGTGGCTGGGTCCCGGAAGAGCACTATTCGCGGTTCAGTGCGTTCCGCCACTCGATGAGTCGACGACGATGATGGGCACCGTCGCGCCGAGGAGCACCGCCGTTCGTGAACTCGCTCACGGCGAAGTAACCTTGACCCCCCGTGCCCGACGCCTATGCGCAAGACCCGATCACGCGCCAGCAACTCGGGGATCTCACCGACCTCCTTGAGGCCCTCGCCCGCAACCGCTCACCGCTCGACGCGCTTCCCGAGGATGAACGCACCCGGCTGACCGCCGCCGCCGGCATGCTGTACCACCCCGACCCGGCCGAGCGCCGCCGTCGGGTCAAACTGGCCCAGCGCAAGGAGCGGTCGGAACGGACGCAGCGCCACCAAGCCTTGTTGGCCGAGACGGGAATCAGAGCCCTTCGGGCCAAACCCGTTTTCACCACTCCAAATGTGTTCCCGCCCACCGGTCCTGAAGAAAATGAGACCGTCGATGACCGCGAGTTTCGTGAATTCATCGATCAACAGCATTGTTACATTTGCAAAATAAAGTACAGGGTCGCTCATGACTTCTATGATCAGCTCTGCTCGTCCTGTGCTGAGTTTAACTATGCGAAGCGCACCGAGACCGCCGATCTTTCTGGACGCGTCGCCTTGCTGACCGGGGGACGAGTAAAGATCGGCTACCAAGCAGGCATTAAATTGCTCCGAGCCGGTGCCACGCTGATCGTCACCACTCGATTTCCTCGTGACGCGGCAATCCGGTATTCGCAGGAAGCCGACTTCGCCGAGTGGGGTGACCGGCTTCAGGTCTACGGGCTTGATCTTCGCCACACGCCCAGCGTGGAGTCGTTCTGCCAATACGTTTCTGGTCAGACCGATCGGCTCGACTTCATCGTCAACAACGCCTGCCAGACGGTTCGACGACCGCCCGGTTTCTACCAGCACATGATGGAACTCGAGACGGCGGCGGCGGCCGGTCTCGCCTCCCATGTCCGCGCTCTAGTGAGCGGCTACGAGGGCATGCAAGGATACGACATGTTGCCGGCGACGGCGACTTCCATCCTGGCGGCAGGACCCATGCGCTCAGCCGAGTTGTCTCAGCTCGCGCTGCTTCCCGGTGACGACTGGCCCCAGCGTCATTTGTTTCCGGAAGGGGCGCTCGACCAAGACCTCCAACAGGTCGACTTACGCGACCGTAACTCGTGGCGACTCGGGCTGGCCGACGTGTCATCGGTCGAGCTGCTCGAAACCCAACTCGTGAATGCCGTCGCCCCGTTCGTACTCAATGCTCGCCTGAAGCCGTTGATGTTGCGCACGCCGGCGCGCGACAAACACATCGTCAACGTCTCTGCCGTTGAAGGACAGTTCTATCGCCGCCAGAAGACAACCCGACATCCCCATACCAACATGGCGAAAGCCGCCCTCAATATGATGACACGCACATCAGCAGCGGACTATTTTGCTGATGGAATTCACATGAATAGCGTCGACACCGGATGGGTCAGCGACGAAGATACGATTCATATCGCCCAGCGCAAGACGGCCGAGCAGAACTTTCACCCACCTCTCGACATCGTCGACGGAGCGGCCCGCATCGTCGATCCAATCATTGCTGGAATCAAGACAGGCGTCCATGTTTGGGGGCAATTTCTGAAGGACTACCGACCCACCGACTGGTGATATGGGCCTGACTTCCTACTGCGCACGAGCAGTCGCGTGATCGTCTGCGCCCTTCGTGTGGAGCTGCACCTTCCGCAGGTCCATTCGCTCAAGGAGAAGAGGGCGGTGATCCGGCCCATCATCGATGGCGCTCGCCACCGATATTCGGTGGCGGTGGCGGAGACCGGCCATCAGGATCTATGGCAGCGCTCCGAGATCGGTTTTGCGGCGATTGCCGCGAGTGTCGGCCACGTGCGAGACGTCTTGGACGGCGTCGAGCGCTTCGTTTGGAGCTTCCCTGAGGTGGAGGTGATCTCGATGGGACGGACCTGGATGGACGCCGAGGAATAAGCGGCGCGGGCCGACGTGAATCGCCCCGCAGCGCCGATTTCGGCTAAGACTGTGCCCACAATAGCCGTCGATCGATCGTCGACCAGACAAACCGGGAGTACACACCATGCGCGAAGCCGTCTTCGTTTCCTATGCCCGCACGGGGCTGGCCAAGTCCGCTCGGGGCGGATTCAACATCACACCCACCATGACCATCGCCGCCCATGCCATCAAGCACGCCGTCGCCAAGTCGGGCGTCGAGCCCGGAGCCGTCGAAGACGTGTACCTGGGCAACGGAGCGCACGGGGCCGGCAACCTGGCCCGCCTGGCCGGCCTGCTGGCCGGTCTCCCCGTGACCACCGGTGGCTCCACGGTGCAGCGGCATTGCTCGTCCGGTCTCAACTCGATCGCACTCGCCGCGAACTACATCAAGCAGGACGGGGCCGACGTCGTAGTGGCCGGAGGCGTGGAGTCGATCTCGATGCCCAACCCCGGCTTCGGCGGCAGCATCAACATGGACCCCGCGCTCGCGGCGCTGTATCCCGCCGTGTATATGGCCATGATCGAGACCGCTGACATAGTGGCCAAACGTTATGGCGTCACTCGCGAGGCCCAGGACGAGTACTCGGTGGAATCACAACGCCGGATGGCGGCCGCTCAGGCCAACGGTCTCTTCGAAGACGAGATCGTCCCGATGGCCACCAAAATGAAGCTGGTCAACAAAGAGACCAAGGAGGAGACGATCGTCGACACCATCGTCGATCGCGACGATTGCAACCGTCCCGAAACCACCCTGGAAGGCCTGGCGAAGCTCGGACCCGTCCGCGGCGAAGGAAACTTCATCACGGCCGGCAATGCCAGCCAGCTTTCCGATGGCGCGGCCGCCGTTGTCTTGATGGAGGCCAAGGAGGCCGAACGCCGCGGCATCACCCCCATGGGCGCCTTCAAGGGCTGGGCCGTCGCTGGTTGCGAGCCCGACGAAATGGGAATCGGACCGGTATTCGCCGTCCCGCGATTGCTGAAGCGCCACGGCCTCACCGTCGACGACATCGACCTCTGGGAACTCAACGAGGCCTTCGCCAGCCAGTGTCTTTATGCGCGCGACAAGCTCGGTATCGACCCAGCCAAATACAACGTAAACGGCGGCTCAATCGCTATCGGCCACCCCTTCGGCATGACCGGCACCCGCTGCTCGGGCCACATTCTCCAGGAAGGCAAGCGGCGCGGCGCCAAATGGGGCGTCGTGACGATGTGCATCGGCGGCGGACAGGGCGCGGCCGGCCTCATCGAAATTTATTGAAGCTTCGGACAGCGCCGGGCGTGGCCGCGCTCGGCGCTGTCCGGACACCGGCCCGTCGTGATTTCCTATTTAGCGGGCCCTGAACGCTGTGCCGCGATTTCGGCCCGGAGTGCTTGAAGTTCGGCGATCGCGGCCTCCGCTCGGCCCCGCTCCGCCTCGGCTCGGCCCCGCTCCGCCTCGGCCCGTTGGCGCTCCGCTTCGGCTGTGCGCTCCGCCGCCACATAGTCGCCGAGGACCCGACCATCGGGACCGACGATCTCGAGGGCCGGACCGTTCAGCACGAAGGTCAACTCCAGACGAGGACTCTTGAATCCGGAGGCTGAACTCACTTGCTCCAGATGGCCTGACGTCGACGAGCGACGCCATGCGGCGAAGGTTCCTCGCTCCGGGTCGTAGTCGTAGTACTCCTCGACGCCGTGGCGGTCATACCAGTGCCGTTTGGCCGAAATGTGAGCCAACGTGTTGCTCCTGCTCTTGATTTCGAACACCACTTGCGGTGAGACCCCATCTTCGCGGGCGTCCCGCCAACTCGACCGCGGGTGATCGGACCGACCAAACGCCACCAATACGTCGGGGTCCTTCGAATCGTCGGGCTCGGGATACCACGCAAAATTCGGCGTCACGAATACATCGTGGCGATCGCGGAATATCCACCGGATGGCCGAAACGATGAGCGTGGCAAAGTAGGCGTGCAGACTCGTCTCGGGCATTGGCTCCTCCCCCGTGTGCAGGCACCAGTCGGGAATTTCTGCTTTCGCCTCGAGCGTGATCCCCATGGCGCGAGCCTAGGCTGCTACCGGTTCCACCGCAACGACAACATTATCGCAGTGCCCACGAGCAGTGCGCCCACCGCGGCGAACCCCGAGCTGATCTCGGCGTGCTTACGCTGGAGCACCACATCCTTCGGCAACTTGGCGAACACTTTTCGGAGCTGCCCGGCGTCCTTGGCGCGATAGTACGCGCCGCCCGTCTTGGCCGCCACCTCCTTGAGGGTGGGCTCGTCGATCACGAGGAACGGACGAGCATTGCCGCCGCGCCCACCCCCTAAGAACGCGCCGCCACCCGAAGGGAATCCGCCACCGCGACCACCGAATCCGCTCGAAAAGGCGTCTCCGCCCAGTTGCTGTGCGGTACACACCAGTCCGGTCGGATTCGTAGTACCGAAGCCGATCGTGTACACCCGAACCCCACGATCAATGGCTTGCTTTGCCGCTTCGAGCGGCTCGACCCCTTGGGTGTTTGCGCCGTCGGTCAGCACGACGACAATGTCAGAGGCGTACGCACCCTTGGGCCCAATGACAGCCTTCGCCGGAGCGCGAGCTGGGACGGAGGTCGGCACCGCCTCGGCGATGGCCTCGGATTCGGAATGGACCGGCCGCACGGCGGGGTTTACGGCGGCGATTGCGTCGATCGATTTGAGCATGGCCGCGCCGATGGCCGTGCCCCGAGATGTCGCCAATCCATCGATTGCCTTCAGCAGAGACTGCTTGTCGGTGGATGGCTCCACGACCAGCTCCGCGAACCCGGCGAACGCGACGATCCCAATGCGAGTGCCTTTTGGTTGGTCCTTCACGAACGTGCGGGCCGCAGCCTGCGCAACCGAGATGCGATTGGGGGGCACGTCAGTTGCGCACATCGAGCGCGAGACATCGAGAGCCAAGATGATCACCGTCCGTCCGATAGGCACAGTGACCGAAGTCTGAGGTCGAGCCGTCGCCACCGCGAGCCCACCGAGACCGGCCAGAAAGAGCGCCATCGGCAGTACGCGGCGCCAGCGCGATCGCTTCGGCATGGCCGCGCGGAGTAAGGCGACGCTCGAGAAGCGGACCGCCATTCGTCGCTTCCGGCGGAGCTGCCAGAAATACAGGCCCAACAACAGCGGGACGAATAAGGTCAAAAGGAAGGCCGTCGGCCACACGAACGACACGCCCTCAGACCATCCTTCCGAACCAGATCAGGGAGAGGGCGGCTCCCACCGAGAGCAGCGCGAGGCTGATGGCCGTGGCGATTCCGGTCACCTCGGTGAGTTTTTTCTCGGACCGCCATTTCAGGTCGACCGAGCGATACACCTTTGCCAATGAGGTCCCGTCTTCGGCGTGGAAGTAGGTGCCGTTCGAGACCTGCGCGATCTCGCTGAGCAGGCTTTCATCCAGCTTGGTGGCCACGGAAAATCCGTCGACCTGCAGCACCGTCCCGGCCGTGC
>JANYDT010000013.1 GCA_025359845.1 Acidimicrobiia bacterium | reverse complement strand
TCGATGAGACCCCATCGATCGTCTCGGCCGGTGAATTGCACATTCCGACCGGCAAGAACATCCGCCTCCAGATCATGTCCGAAGAGGAAGAAGATCAGCGCCGTGGCGCCGTACATGATGCCGATGCGCTTGTGGTCAACCGTGGTGATCCACGACATGAGCCCGTAGCCGGATTCCGACGGTCGGCGCAAGGCCCCGGAATCGATGGGTGTCGGCAGCAGAACCGATACGGCACTGGGCAAGGCCGGCGCCGAGGGGGGTGGTTCGAGAACGATGGTCATGAAACGTCAGCTCCCGTTACTTCAACGACTGGATGTAGGCCACGAGGGCGGTGATTTGATCTTCGGTCAATTTGCCTATGCGCATCTTGGCGCCCGGCTTGACCTGCTGGGGGTTACGTAACCAGGCCCGAAGACTGCGCTTGTCGAAGGGCTCGGACGCGCCCGCGAAAGTCTTGCGGACGCCGACATGAGCGAGGTTCGGCCCGATATGGGCCTTGTCGTTCGGCTTGCTCGAGTCGATGTAGTGGCAGGCCGAGCAGCCGCCGAGGCCGTTGAAGAGGGCCTTGCCGGCCGCCGCGCTCTGCGTGTCGTCTTTGGCCGGGACACCCGGATCGAGAGCTGGCCCGGATTGGCCGGCCAGCCAAGTAGCAAAGTCGGCGGGTGTCTGGGCGATCACTTTGAAGCGCATGTTGGCGTGACTGGTGCCACAGAACTCGGCGCACTGGCCATAGAACGTCTTGGCCACGTTGGAGCGGATTGAGAGTTTGTTGATCTTGCCCGGGATGGCATAGATCTTGCCGGCCAACTTCGGCACCCAGTAATTATGCATGACGTCTTCGGACATGATCTGGAGGCGGATGTTCTTGCCGGTCGGAATGTGCAATTCACCGGCCGAGACGATCGATGGGGTCTCATCGACCGGGTGGCCGGCTGTGACCTTTCCGGTGTCGGGATCCTTCAACACGGCGAGCTTGGTGACGAGATCTTGTTTACCGGCTTGGGGGTAGTGGTACTCCCACCACCATTGGTGCCCGATCACGGTGATGTGATAGGCGTCCTTGGGCTCCTTGTTCAGCTGCCAGATGCGGCCGACCGAGAAAGTGCCCACTACGACGAGGATCGCCGCGGGCACGATGGTCCAGCCGATTTCGAGCGGCGTCGATCCGTGCACCTGGACCGGAATGTCATCTTCATTCTTGCGTCGGTACTTGACCACACAGAACGCGATCAGGGCGTAGACGAACAAGCCGATGATGACTGCGGTGATAAAAACCGGCTTGGCGAGTTTGTCGGTCCCCTTGGCATATGGACCTTCGGGCTTGAACGTGTCTTGCGGAGCATTCTTGGCGCACGAACTCAGCGCCAGCGCGGCCGCTCCAAGCAGCGCGAGGGGCGCGACGCGACGCCAGCCATGACGACGGTGGGGTTGCACGAAGTGAGCCTCTCGCAAGATTGGTGATGACGCAAAATCGGCATGTCGTCGAAATGCGCTCGAATACTACCGGGGGTGATGTGCGGGTGGGTGACCTTCGCCCGCAGACCGGCGTCAAGTGCAAGAGTAGGGCTATGACGATTGCTGAACTCCTTCGGGATTGCCCGCCGTCCTGGTTCGGCCCAGTCGGTGATCGCTTGGCCGCGCTCGAGGAGCACGAGCCTAAGGACGGTGAGGATGACGGCGAGACCACGCCCCCAACCCCGGAGACCATCCGGGACGCTTTCGCGTTGGTGAGCCAAGTGCAGTGCGCAACGTGTGCCCTACCGTCGTTCGAGGTCGGACCCGACGGCAATATTGAGGTCTCCTGGACCGGAAACGGCATCCTCATCGAGATCGAAATCGACGGCTCGGGGTTGGCCGTCGTATACCAGCGGGTCCCGGGCTTCGCGGAAATCGAACGGGACGTTCCGCTCAAAGGCGGCGATTTCCGGTTCGTGGCCGCCGCCATTGCCCGCCTCGAGATGCCCCGCTGACCCGTCGCTCGGCTGACCCGTCGCTCCGGTGACCGCACGCTACGGCAACGAACTCGAAGCGGTTGGAGGGCGGGCGAGAGCGAGGCGGGGCCGTAGAAGGTCACCGATCCAGCGGTGCGCCGATGCCTCCGTCAGGGCCGAATAGCGAACAGCCACCACCTGTCCGGCTTGGTCGATGGCGAACGTGGTGGGCAGGCGCAGCACCCCATAAGTGTCGACTGTCGTGCCTTGCTGGTCGAAGGCCACTGGGTAAGTGATGCCGGTTCGCTTCACCAACCTGAGCGCGGCGGCGCGCCGGTCCAGCAGGTCGACGCCGATCACCCGTACTTTGCCCTCGTCGGCCATCTTCTGCAACGCCGGCATCTCTCGGATGCACGTGACGCACGTCGAGTCGAAGAAGTTGAGCAGCACCGGTCCGGTACCTAGGGTGAGTCGGGCGGACGGGTCACGCAGCGAGGGCAGGTCGAACGCCGGAGCGGGGTAGGGGCGGATCGCCGGCTCACCGCCGCGGCCGGACGACGAAGACGAGGAGCCCGACGTCCGGAGCAGGCCGACGACGCCGAACGCGAGCAGGGCCGTCGCGAAGACCGCCAACGCGGCCAGCCGCTTCAAGGCACTACTGAAAAACTGCGTGATTCGCCTAGTGCCCTGTGCCGGAGGAGGCCCCAGAGACTGTCTGAGGAGTGGTCGAGACCCCAGCGGCAGTCGTCCTGGCCGGGGTCGCGGCGGCCTCCGACTGAGCCGGCTTTCCGGTCTCGTCGACCGGAGCCGGAGTCGATACCGCCGCCCCCGCCGCGCCGGAGGGCGGCTCGATCACGACCGGCTCGCTCACGACCGGTGCGGTGTCGGCGGGGCCCGCGCCGGCGACCTTCTTTTCAACGGCGGTTTTACCTTCGCCTTCACCGAACTTGCGCTCGCCCTTGGACTGGCCCACGAGTCCGACCACAACGAGGGCCACAACCGACAACGCGGCCAGTACCCCGAGGAGGCGCTGGTCGAGTTTCGGCTTGGCCGCCATGGCGACGCCGCCGATAAGGATGACCACGGCTGCCACTCCCGCCACGACGACAGACGCTTCCTTACTCACGGCCAGCAAGATGCGCGAGACGCACACCACGATGAAGCCGACCAGCAGCAGCACCAGGACCGGCATGCCGATCGGGGCCGCGAACCGGTCGGACATGCGCGGGGTCGACGTCGCCACATACACCGGATGTTCCCGCCAGGCCGTGATGAACCAGGCGATTGCTCCCATGAGGGCCACAACTGCGCCCAAAGTGTAAGCAACCGGTCCGAGCACCATGCCGATCCCGGCGACCGCCGCGCCTCCGGCCAACAGCATTGGGGCCAACGAACCTTGCGGGGCCCGTCCGGCCAAGGGCGATTGGATTCCGACCAAAGCAGAAGCACGGTCACCGGGGCCGATTGCGGCCACCGCCGTGAGCCCGATGAACACGCTGACCACGGCGCCGAGAAGGAGCAGCGTCGTGGCCAGTCGGTCGGCGGAACCGAACTGGAAAACCAAGCCCACCGCACCCATGAGGGCGGCGATGGCGAAGAAGGCCCGGGAGCCGAGGTTGAACACGGGTTGGTCCGTCCCTTACTTGTACAGGTAGACGAGCGAGAAGGTCATGACGGCGCTGATCATCGCGAGGTGCCAGATCCAGGTGGTGGCCCGGCCGTAGGCGGGTTGATCAGCCGTGATTTGGCCGCCCCGGGTGCGGGCGAAGGCCAAGAGCACCGCCCCCGTCCCGATGCTCAGCATGATCATGCACCCCGCGAACATGCTGTAGAGCAGCACGGAGTAGGGCGATTCGTTGACGCCGAAGGGCAGACTTTTGGCCAGGTACCAGACGATCGACAAGCAGGAGATGCCGAAGCCGGCGGCCAGTGTCCACCCCATCGAGGCCCACCGGGTCTCGCCCTGCTTGACGCCCGACATGGCGAACTCGACGGCGATCGATCCGAGCATGGCGGTGATGGCGAGCACGGCGCCGCCGTAGATGTTGAACTTCATGCCCTTGGTCACGAAATCGCCGCGGTTGGCGGCGTGGACGGCCCAGTACGAACCACCCAGCGCGGCGAGGAACATCGTGCCTGCGGCGCAGAGCAGAAGAGTGCCGACGAGGGCCGGATTACCGACTCTGGCCTTGAGAGACGGGCTCGCGGTCACGTTCGACATTAGTGGGCACCTCCGGTGGCCAGGAGAGCCGGTTGATCGTGGGGGACGAGGGCGAGGGCCGGGTCGTCGGCGAGGGCGCCCTTGCGGGACGTCATCGCCACGTTGGCGATGACGATCAGCACGCCGAGCAGCTCGAGCGCACCGCCGATCCCGGAAAGGATGTGCAGGGTCTCGTGACTCTTGGGGCCGTCGAGTTCGATGGCCGGGACGTTCTTGTAACCGAGGATGTAGTTAGCCAGCCCTGAGAGGGCGACACCACCCGTAAACAACAGCACCGATAGGGCCGTGAGGCCTTGCCTGAGGTGACGACCCCATCCGACGGGGGCGAACAAGGCAATGCCGCCGATGGCCGCCACCAGCGGGGCACCGAACGCGGCCACGTGGGACGAGCCGACGATCCAGGCCGATCCCCCCTGCACCTTGGCGAAGATGGCGATCACGAAGTTGACCAGGTCGAACCCGAACAGCACCACGACCCCGACCACGGCCAACAGGGTGGCGTCGGGTTTGACGCCCCCACCGGCCATTGACCCGAGCCACACCAAGACGAGCAGCCCGGCGGGAATGGCCGTGAGCGCGGTCGTGAATCGTCCGCCGGGCAGCAACGCCGCGCTCGTAAGGCGCTGATCGGTGGCCCACACGGTGAGGGTGAGAGCCGCATAGGCGACCATCAAATACGCGGCCGCCGGACCGCCGAGCAGCGGCTTGCCGATACGGGTGACGACGATGTCGCTGGCGATACCGAGGGCCGGCAGGGCCAGCAGCAAGATCTCAGGGCGGCCGAAAAGCCACATGGTGTGCACCCAGACCCGATCGGCGCCGTTGGCGGTGAAGAGCGTTCCCTTCCAGTGGGTGTCGACGTACGTGAGCATAAGCCCGGCCATGTGGACCGGACCCGATAGCAGTAGCACTCCGCTCGTGACGAACATCGAGAACGTGAACGGCCGGACGCCGTCGATTCGTAACCCGGGCCGGCGCATCGTGAGCACCGTCGTGACGAAGTTGGCAGCCGCCAGAACGGCCACGAGCGTGAGCAACATCTGGCTGGCCAGAGCGAGGTCGGTGGCTTGATTGCCCAGTCCGGCGGCGGAGTTGAACGGGTCGCCGACGTGGATTAGTGGGGGTCCGTTGACGGCCAAGTAGCTGGCAATCATTCCCGCGCCGCCCAAGACGTAGCCCCAGAGCACAAAGACCTGGAGACGCGGAAAGGCGAGACGGGCGCTGCCGATCTGCGTCGGAATGGCCAGGGTGCCCAGGGCGATCCAGATCGGCGTGAGCACCAAGGCGGCCATGAGCGTCACGTGGGCGCTGTAGAAGCGCGACAGCGTGAACCAGGCCGGTTCGTCCTTGAAGAGCACCTTCGTCGTGCTCATCAGTTCGCCCCGGACCAACTCCGCGGTAACCACTCCAGCCAGGAGGAACAGGCCGACGAAGGCCAAATGGGCCTTGCCGATCCGGCGGTGGTCGGTAGTGGTGAGCCACGGCTCGCGAGAGGCGCGGGTGAGGCCGTCAAAGGCCGCGTCATCGACGGCGGCCTGTGCGATTGGTGAAGCTGTCAGCGTCATGCGCGCTCCGGTTTGAGGCCCCTCGCGCCACGTGGCGCGACACGAGAAGCCGGGTTCAACAAGCGTGGGTCCAAGCGAGTGCGACCTTACACGGAGCCCCCGCCGGGGAGCGATTCCCCTGGCCGTCGCTTTGCCGCGCGGCGGCCTGAGCCGGGAATTAGTGGTACTTGACGACCTGGTCGAGGGCCATGGCCCCGAAGAGGAGCGTGACGTACGAAATCGAGAATGTGAACAGGCGCATCGCTCTGGCCACGGTCCCGTCTTTCAGGAGGGCCACGGCGTAGGCCAGGAAAACGGCCCCCAGAACGAGCGCCGAAACGAAGTAGATCGGTCCCATCTCGGCGACCGGGGAGAAGACCAGCGAGAGGATCCACAACACCACCGTGTAAGCAATGATTCGCACCGAGGTGTAGCGCATCGAGGCGACAGCGGGAAGCATGGGCACGTTGGCGGCTTGATAGTCCTCGCGGTACTTGACGGCGAGCGCCCAAAAATGGGGAGGGGTCCAGACGAAGATCACAGCGAACAACACGACAGGAGCCCACGACAGCGAGTTCTGGACGGCCGTCCATCCGACCAACACCGGCACGGCACCGGCGGCCCCGCCTATCACGATGTTCTGCTTGCTCGTCCGCTTCAGCCACAGCGTGTAGACGAACACGTAGAAGATACAGGCGCTGACGGCGAGCACCGCGCTCAATAGGTTTACGGTGCCCCAAAGCCAGGCGAAAGCGGCGGTTTCGATCCCTATTGCGAACGTCAACGCGGCCCTTGGCGTGAGTACCCCGGTAACGAGGGGACGACCTTGGGTGCGCTTCATCAACTTGTCGATATCACGGTCAACAACCATGTTGATGGCGTTGGCCCCACCGGCGGCGAAGGCCCCACCGATCAACGTGGCGATCATGAGCCAAACCCCAGGCACGCCTCGCCGGGCCACGAACATGGTCGGAATGGTGGTGACCAAAAGCAGCTCGATGATTCGAGGCTTGGTGAGCGCCACATAGGCCCCGATGACGCCCAACCTGCCGGGAACTGGGGCTGTAAGTGATTTCATCGACGAGGGGGACTCGTGGGCCCCTACGGAAAGGGTTCGCATCAGACTCCCCATAGCGTGCGCGTAGACAGGCCGGGAGAGGACATAACGGAGCTGATGCTAATGGCGCCGTTCCCGGTACCCGAAAACGCCAGGCAGAATAGGCGTGTGCCCTCTCCGTCCACGGTGATCGAACCGGACGTCGACGAACTCACGGCCAACGACCGGCCGTGGGTCGTGATCGTCTGGAACGACCCGATCAATCTGATGACCTACGTCACGTTCGTCTTGCAGCAGGTATTTGGCTACGCCCGTGAGAAAGCCGAGCGGCTGATGCTCGAGGTTCACCAGCTGGGCAAGTCGGTGGTGTCGAACGGGGGGCGGGAGAAGTGCGAACTCGACGTTTTCCGGCTGCACGAACACGGTCTTTGGGCCACGATGCAGCACGACGAGTAGGCGAGGATCTTGTTCGGACGCCGCAAGCGCATCCACCCGACCCTCGACGGGTTCGATGTGCCCATTTTCGATTGGGAACGCGACCTGTTGGCGTCGATCGGCGACCAGCTCGAGACGCTGTTGCGCAGTGACGACATCGTATCAGCGCCGATGCTCGAGCGACTGTTCCCGCCCGCGTACAACCTCGACGCGGAGCGCAACCATGAGTACCAGCGCCTCATGCGCGAGGATCTGCTCGAGCGCCATCTTGACGGGGTCAGAGTGTTGCGCACGACTATCACCCGGAAGCGATTAACGGCTCAGGAGTTGAACGGCTGGATGCGGGCCGTCAACAGTATGCGCCTCGTGCTTGGCACCCTGCTTGACGTGAGCGAAGACGAGCCCCTCGACCTTGACGAGTCCGACGACGGGCCCAGGACGGCGCTCGTCGCGCACTATCACTACCTGAGCGCATTGCTCGGCGAGATAGTCGATGCCGCGTCGGGAGCCGTTTTCGACTCCACCGCCGACTGACCGTCCGGGTCGGCCGGGCCGGGTGCCGGTTGTGTGCCGGCTACTGGGTCTGGCCGGCTCCGGGAAGGGTCGGGTACCAGCAGGCTCCGGCCGTGCCGGGCCCGGTGTGGGCGGCCACGCTCGGACCGATCCGGTACCGCACCATGTCGATGACGTTGTTGCTGGTGCGGAGACGCTCCTCGAGGGCCAACCAGAGGGGTGCGGCTTTGGTGTCAGCGACTCCGACCCCGACCCGCAGGCCCCGGCCGCTGGCGATGATGTGATCAGCCATTGCCGTGGCCGCCTCCGAAAAGTCGCGAACGGAGCCGATCGATTCCATCACCCCGCCGACCAAGCTGAGAACGGGCACGCCGGTTTCTCCGGTCGCGTTGGACGAGCCGGGGCCCGAGTCAGATTGACCGACGACCCCGAGGCGGCCGCCGCGGCGCACCAGGTCAAGGGCCTTCACGACGAAGACGTTCGCGCAGGTCGCGGCCACCGCCTGGGCGATAGCCGCGGCTTCGGCCGCGGAGGCGCCCCGCTCCAGCGCCAACCCGGCCTCCCATACACAACACGCCACCGCGAAGCTGGCCGTCCCGGTATCTACGATGGTGACCGGTAGGTCGATTTCGGCGGCCGCGAGTCGAGCGCTGTTGCACGTGCCAGACACGGCCGATCCGATGTGGATTGACACCAACTCGGTGGCGCCGGCGGCCGCGCAATCGGCGTAAACACGAAGAAACTCGCCGGGGCTCGGCTGGCTCGTGGTAACGGTTGTTCCGGGCTGGAAGCGGGAGAAGAAACCGTCGGCGTCGAGGTCGATGCCCTCTCGGAATGATTGGCTATCAATGGTGACCGTGAGCGCCACGATGCTGACACCGAAGCGTTCGGCCAACACCGGCGGGAGTTGGGCGTTGGAGTCGGTCACCAGTGCGATGCGGGGCACGACTCCGACACTAGGGTCTGCCCTGTAATAAGTTGCGCGTTTGTGACGACAGGAGTCGCCTGGCCACCTCAAACTTGATCAGGATGATGGCGCTGCTGGCGGCCGCTGATAACGCCACGGCGCCGGTGTGGCGCGGGCCCCACAAGTTGGGCCAGTCGAACGCCCACCACAACGTCGCGAAAAGCACCCAGCAGGCGCTGGCCGCGACCGTGGCGGCGTAGGCCTGACGCTTCCATCGGGCGGTCGCATAGGCCACGAACAGATCAATAGGAAAGTAGGCCGGAAAGACTGCCGCGCACTGTCCGGCCGAGCAGGCGACACCCTTTCCGCCCCGGAACCGGGTCCAAACGGGCCAGCAATGCCCGGCCACCGCGGCCGTGGCGGCCCAGCCGGCGGCGCTGCGCCCGGCCAAGATCCATCCGATCAGACTGGCCACGACGGCCTTTGCGATATCGCCGATGAGCACGAACACGCCCCACCGCGCGCCGAGCAGGGCGGCCGCGTTGGCCGCCCCCGGGTTGCCACTGCCGGCGGTCCGCAGATCGACGGCGCCCCCACCAGAGGTGCGAGTCGACAGTAGGGCGGCGAGGTCCGCGGTGGGCAGAGTGCCGCACAGGTAGCCAGCTACGAGCGCCACGATCCATCCCATGGCGAAGACGTTAGGCGGCCGGTCTGCGCGCCGCCCGGTCACCACGCGTCAGAGACTGCGCCGATAGGCGCGCGACGGCTGGATCGGGTAGAAGGGGCGCATGCGATTCGGAGTGAAGACCGTCCCCCAGCACACCACGTGGCGCGAACTGTTGGATGTATGGAAAGCGGCCGATGAGATCCCGCTCTTCGAATCGATCTGGAACTGGGACCACTTCTATCCGTTGTGGGGCGACTTCGGCGGAGCCAACTTCGAGGGTTGGACGATGTTGGCGGCCATGGCTCAGGCCACGAAACGCATTCGGATCGGCTGCCAAGTTACCGGCATGATCTACCGCCATCCGGCGGTGCTGGCCAATATGGCGGCCACGATCGATGTCATTTCGGAGGGTCGCCTCCTGCTCGGCCTCGGGGCGGGCTGGAACGAGATGGAGTGCGATGCGTACGGCATGCCCCTGTATGGCCTGAAGGAGCGCTTCGACAGGTTCGACGAAGGTGTGGAAGCGATCGTCGGTCTGCTCACGAACGAGCGCACCAACTACGCCGGCCGATACATCCAGCTCACCGACGCGGCCTGCGAACCGAAGGCCGTGCAGCGGCCCCATCCGCCCATTACGATCGGCGGTAAGGGCAAGACCCGCACGCTGCTCACCGCGGCGCGTTACGCGCAGGAGTGGAACGTCATCGTCCAGGACCCGTCCGAGTGGTTCGACCTCAACCTCGTGCTTAATCGCCATTGCGCCGCGGTCGGGCGCGACCCGGGCGAGATCACCCGTTCGGTCAACGTGCGCATGGCCGGGCCCGACGACATCGACTCGGTCATCGGGCAAGCCGCGATCTACCGCGACCTTGGGGTGAACCTGGTTATCGTCAACTTGCCGCAGCCGTTCAGTCCGTCTGTCCTGGATCCGCTGGCCGCCGCCCTGGCTCAGGTGTGACGGACTAGGTGGTTGTTGGCTACCCGATGACGCGAGGCGCGCCCATTCGGCGACGATTTACGTCAGTTGCGCAGCTTGGCCCGGAAGACGGCAGTGCGGTACGGCAAATCGAACTCGGTGCGACCCTTGAGATCGGGATGGGTGGCGGCGAGTTCACGGACGCCGTCGAGGGTGGCGACACGCTGCTCGGGCGTGGCCATGATCACATAGCTGCGCGACGCGGCGAGGGCGACAAGAGACTCGACATCCATACGCTGCTCGTGCGGAAAATCGAGCCGTTCGAAGTGGCTGAAGTGGCCCGGTTCGTCGAGTACCTGGGCGCCGGCGTCTTCGCTGCGCATGATCCGTCCGAGGTCGGCGACCCAGGCCACCCGTTCGTCGCGTTCATTCCACAGCCAAGCGACAGTGCCTTTGGGCTTGAGCACTCGGGCGATTTCGGGGGTCGACAGGGCGTGGTCGAACCAGTGGTACGACTGTCCGCCGATCACTGCATCGGCCGCGTTGTCGGGCAGGGGAATTTCTTCGGCGGAACCCACCACGGCCTGCGCGCATCGAACGGAAAGGGTCGCGAGCATGGCCTCGTCGGGGTCGACGGCGAGCACGTCGTGACCCAAACCGGCCACTATTGAAGTGAGCTTGCCTGTCCCGGCGCCCAGGTCGACGACCCGCTTCGGGGCTTTGGCGTCGAATAATGCCCATTGCACGGCCTCCACCGGATAGGTGGGGCGCACGGCCGCGTACGTTGTGGCCACGGTGCCGAAGGAGCGGGCGCGATCCATCGAGCGTTGAGGGTAGTGCCCGACGGGGTGCCATGATCGGTCGAATGGCTCGACTTATGGTGTTGATGGGTTCGGGCGAGACGAGCCCGACGATGACCAAGACTCACCGGCGCGTCTTCGCCGCCCTGGGGCACCCGGCGTGCGCGTTGCTCGACACGCCGGCCGGATTCCAGGAGAACGTCGACATCGTGTCGGGCAAGGCGTGCGAGTATTTCGCCGAGAGCACGCTTCAAGCGGTGGAGGTGGCGTCGGTTCGGTCGTCGGTGCCGGAGTTGGCGTATGAGACGGGGGTGGCGCGAGTGCGGTCGGCCGACTGGGTGTTCGCCGGACCGGGCAGCCCCACCTACGCCCTCGCGCAATGGAAAACCTCACCCGTACCGGCATTGTTGGCTGAGAAAATTCGGCTGGGTGGCGCCGTCGTGTTGTCGTCGGCCGCGGCATGCACCGCCGGTGCGTTCGCGGTGCCTGTCTATGAGATCTACAAGTGCGGATTCGAGCCGTTCTGGGACGAAGGCCTCGATCTGTTCGGGGCCGCGACCGGCCTGCGCGCTGCGGTCATACCGCATTTCGACAATACCGAGGGCGGCAACCATGACACCCGTTTCTGCTATTTGGGCGAGCGACGACTACGCATCCTTGAGCCGCTGTTACCCGAGGGTGCGATCGTGTTCGGAATCGACGAGCACACCGCCGCGATGTTCGATTTGGAGGCCGGCACCATGGAGGTCACCGGCAACGGGGGCGTGCATGTGCGAATGGGGGGAGTAACAGTGAGTCATGCGTCGGGCGCCGTCATCGCCATCGACGCGCTCGCGTCGGAGCCAGGGCTTCGAGGGGCCGCCGGATCAGTCGGTGGAGGTGGCGCGGGTGGCGCGGCCGGATCGGGTAACTCGGACGGGGATGGGCGCCCAGCGGGTGCGTCGGGGAGCGTTGGCCTCGATTCCGATTCGGCGGCTGCCGTGGAGGTATCGGCCCGACAGGACGGCCTGGCCGTCGAGGTCGATGAGTCCGGCGCCCGCTTCGTCGCCGCGGTGGCGGCCAATGATGCGCCCGAGGCCACGGCGGTCGCGTTGGCGCTCGATGCGTCTCTAAGCGCATGGGCTCGCGACCCGACGTCGTCACCGGAACGCTACGCAGCCACCATCGACGGGCACGCCCTCTTGCGCACGATGATCGTTCGTCTCGGGGAGCTGGCGGTGGGCGGCACCCGCGACCCGCGAGAGGCCATCGCTCCATTCGTCGAGGCCATGCTGGCGTTGCGGGTAACTGCTCGCGCCGATAAGCGGTGGGCCGACGCCGATACGGTTCGCGACCAGTTGGTGGCGGCCGGCATCGAATTGCGGGATGGGCCGGACGGGACGCAGTGGCTCCGGGCGGGGCCGTAGCGGTCGACGGACTCGACGCGGCCCCGGACTCGACGCGGTCGATGCCCGAGGCCTAGAGTCGACCGGAACGCTCAGACAGAACCCCTACAAAGGAGCCCGACATGGCCCACGATTACGACGTCGTTATCAAGGACGGCATGATCTTCGACGGCACTCGTAACCCCCGAGTGCGCGGCGATGTCGCGGTCAAAGACGGCAAAGTGGCGGCCTTGGGTCGGATACCGGCGGCGGCAGGAAAGCGGGTGATTGACGCCACCGGGCTTCACGTGGCCCCGGGTTTCGTCGATCTGCACACCCATTACGACGCCCAGGTATTCTGGGATCCTTACTGCACGCTGTCGGGTTGGCATGGCGTCACGTCGGTTGCCATCGGCAACTGTGGTTTCGGTTTCGCGCCTGTCGCGCCCGAGGAGCGGGAGAACGCAATGCGCTCGATGACGCGGGTGGAGGCCATCCCGTACGAATCGATGCGCCAAGGTCTGCCGTGGGACTGGGAGACCTTTCCCCAGTTTCTCGACTCGCTCGATCGGACCCCAAAGGCGGTCAACGTCTTGCCGTACGTGCCGGTCGGGCCGCTGCTCGTGCAAGTGCTCGGTCGCAACGCGGCCAAGGCTGGCGCAATGCCGACCGACGCGCAGCACGGCGAACTCGCGCGGCTGCTGCACGAGGCCATGGATGCGGGCGGCTGCGGGTGGTCGGCACAGCGCCTTCCGCCGTCGGGCCCGGCCGCGATACAGCGAGATTGGGACGGTACGCCGATGCCGACCGACGTGATGCGCGACGAAACCTGTCGCGTGTTCGCGCAAGTGTTGGCCGAACAGAATCGAGGCGTGGTGCAGATGACGCTCACCACGGCCGACGGCGCCCACGACCGGGCTCATATCGAGGAACTCGCTTCGATCTCCGGGCGTCCGCTGTTGTACAACGTGGTTCAGGCCTTTGAGGACAAGCCGCACGTGCACCGTAACGTGCTCAGCTGGCTGGCTCGATGCCGGGAGCGGGGCATCCCCGTGTACGGCCAGGGGGTGACCACCGACGCCGGGTTCACATTCACGTTCGAGGACTGGAACCTGTACGACGACTCCCAGCCGTGGTGCGAGGCGACCACCGGCACGACCCAGGAGCGCCTGGCGAAGCTCGCCGATCCGGCCCGCCGCCAGGCGCTGAAACAAACGATGCCCCGAGTGGCCACGACTGGGCTGGCCAACGTCGTTGTGTTATCGCCCAAGTCGCCGGCCACGATGGCGTTCAAGGAGATGACGGTGGCTCAAGTGGCCGAGATGACGGGCCAACACGTTGTCGACGCCATGCTCGACATCGCGGTGCAAGATCGCTTGGAGACGGTCTTCTATGCTGCGTCTCCACAGGGCGAGGCGGGCCTTCTCGACGAGATCGTGCAGGACCCTTACGTGTTGCTCGGCGTATCCGATGGGGGAGCCCATACCAAGTTCTTCACGGCCGGCCGGTTTCCGACCGAGACGCTGGCCCACCTGGTGCGCGAGAAAGAACTCCTTTCGCTCGAGGACGCCCACTGGCGACTATCCGCGCTGCCGGCCTCGCTGGCGGGTTTTCGCGACCGCGGGACGATCCGGGTGGGCGGGCCGGCCGACATCGTCGTGTACGACTACGGCGCCCTCGCGTCGCGCCCGTCCGAGGTCGTGCATGACCTTCCGGGCGGGGAGTGGCGGCGTGTGCAGCAGGCCGTCGGGTATCGCCACGTTCTGGTCAACGGGCAGGTGACCATTGAGGACGATGCCCAAACGCAGACATTCTCAGGTCAGCTCCTGCGCAACGGGGGCTGAGTTCTTCGGTCGAGGGGCTGCCCGTTGCGCTGAACGAGAGGAGGTGCTTCCGCTGAAGCGCGTTCTCGGGGTGATCAGCGCTGGCGGTCGGCGCTGGGGGCCCGCGCTGTCGGTCCGTGGCCGGCTGAGGCCGGGCGCCCGGATCGGTGGCGAGGGCAATCCGACCGATGAGCCGCTCGGCGCCCGTTAGGATGTACCGCTGCGCCGGCCCCCATCGTCTAGCGGCCTAGGACACCACCCTTTCAAGGTGACGGCACGGGTTCGAATCCCGTTGGGGGTGCACGCGAATCGGCTGGTCAGGGTAGGTGCGGGGATCATCCGGTGGTTCGGTGGATCGCTCGGTACAGCCCCGATACAGCCTGGGACGAGATAAGATACGACCGGAGGTGACCATGAAGGGCACAATTCGGGAGCGGCCCAACCGCGATGGCTCGACGAGCTATTTGTGTCAGGTGTTCGAGGGGCGTGATCCGGTCACGCAGCGACGGCTGTTCAAGACGGGCGTGGCCAAGAGCAAGCGAGCGGCCCACGCGCTCATCCACACGTTGCTCACAGAGAGCGGGCAGGACAGGCAACCCGACGGCCGTCCGACTACGCATCGAACACTCGGCGAACTCATCGAGGAGTGGTTGCGTGTCGCCGGCCCGCAGGCGGTCTCGACTAGGTCGGTGTACGACGGATACCTCCGCGCGCAGATCCTTCCATTCATCGGCGACACTCGTCTCGATCGCCTGAGAGTCGACGACCTCGATCGGTGGTACGCGCTACTGCGCGATCAGAAAGGCTTGAAGCCGAGTTCGATCCGCAAGGCGCACACGATCGTGCGCGGTGCGCTCGCGCAGGGTGTGCGGTGGGGATGGGTACCGATCAACGTGGCCGCTCTGGTGGCGCCGCCGATCGTACCGAAACCGGTGATCGCGACACCGAAGCCGGCCGACGTGAAGCGCCTGGTCGAGGCGATCGCGGCGGAGGGTGACCTTCGCTTTGCGACCTATGTCCGCCTGTCGGGAGTGACCGGTGGCCGCCCGGGAGAGATGTGCGCGCTGCAATGGCGTGATGTCGACTTCGACGATCGCGAGTTGCACCTGCGTCGACGAGTTATGCGCTCCAAGGATGGGCTTCTCGTCGAAGATCTCACGAAGACCGGCAAGACTCGAACCATTCCACTCGACGCTGGGTCGTTGCGGATGTTGGCCGAGCATCGCGGCGCAATGGAGCGATTGGTCGAGGGTCATCAGATCCCGTTGTCGCCGACGGCGTACGTGTTCAGTGAGGATCTGGATGGGTCTTCGTTCGCGCGGCCTGATTGCGTGTCGCGCCGGTTCCGTTTGTCGCTCGCTCGGGTGGGCCTTTCGCCGGTGACACTGTATTCGTTGCGCCATCAAGCGGCGACGGCGATGATCGATCGCGGCGTCGATGCGAAGACGGTGTCGGAACGGCTTGGCAATTCGGTCGCAACGGTTCTCACGACGTACACGAGAGCGAGGACCGAGGCTGACGCTGCGGCGGCGGAGCTGATGGGCTCGCTTTACGACTGAGCTTCTCCGAAGTTGCTGCCGTGCGCCGAACACGGGGAGAACTACGGCTGGCTCGACGATTGCCCGGATGGCGGCGGCGGGCACGACAAGCCGGCGGCCAAGACGGATGACCGGGAGTTGACCGCGACGGGCGCATTCATACGCAGTTGATCGGCTAATTCCGAGAAGGATGGCGGCCTCCTCGATCGTGTAAGTGAGACGCTCGATGCCGTTTGAGGTCGATGGTGTCTGGGCTAGTTTCGTTGGGACGTTCATACTCCTTCCCATTGAACGGAGCGCACGGCACGAAACGACACGACGGCGCTGCGCCAGCGCGCCGAGGTCTGCGCTCGAGCGTGGCCTTGCGCTGCGTCTGCTATCAAAGGTTGCGGTCGCTTCGACGGCCGCGTTCTTCGCGCACCTGGTGCCTCGACTACATCGTCGGCGACCAGGTCGCGACCGAAGCGGCACCGGTCGAAGCAGTTGAACGACGCCAGCCGACATGAGGCTGTTCGGTTCCCTCGGCGACGACCCGTGCTTGGCATTTGGTCCTTGCCGCGTTCGCTGCGAATCAGGCGACCGGGCTTGCCGCGAAGTTTTCGGGTTTTCAGCGCCTTTTGGCACCCCGGTGCAACACTGTGAGACCGACCGGATCGGTCACTGCTCTCGACATCAACCGCCCGTGCAGAAGCTCGATCCGATCACGCTGCTGATCCTCTCGCTGTTGGTTCCGACGGCGAGTCGTGCCTGGAGGTCGGCGTGGGGGCGGGTCGCTGGCGCGCTGGTTGGCTGACCGGGCGGGCTCCTCGGGGTCGGTGTTCACAGTGGATGTTGACGGAAGTTCTAGGAGCTGCTGCCGCCCGCTGAGGATCACGACTGTAGTCGGCGACGTCGGTGACGTTTGAGAGTCGTACCGAGATGTGATCGGAGACCCTGTTCGTGTTCTATCCCCGGCGCGTCACGTTCGTGCGTCGTGAGTCGCCGTGCCGTGCCGTGGCAATGATCGGGTCGATATCGCGGGTGACTCGGAGGAGGTCGTCGGGGCGTCGGCTGTTGGGGTCGAGTTGGTCGTAGGCTACGACGTAGACCCGGGCGTCGGTTTCGCCGCGGGTGAGTCCGACGTAGACGCCTTCGCGTGTTGAGGTGTCGGTGGCGAGGAGCCGCCCGGCCCGGTAGGTGTCGCCTTGGGCGGCGTGGCTGGTGAGGCAGTAGCCGTGGGTGATCACCCCGACGACGCTGTGTCCTCGTACCGGTTTGGTGAGCAGCTCGGTGGGCACGCGCAGGGGTCCGTGGTTCTCGAAGTCGATCTCCAACGCCGGTGCCGCGTCATCGTGGATGGTGGTTACGATTCCGCGGGTCCCGTTTCGTATTTCGCTGCTCCATGGCCGCCATCCGCTCCCTCTACCGGTTCGCGTCCTACCTGGAACCCGGCCACGCCGCGCTCATCCAACGCGTCCTCGCGATCCCCGACAAACGCACCCGGCGCACCATCGTGACCTACCTCAACGCCCCCGAGATCGACGCGCTCCTCAACGCCGTTAACCGCGGCACCTGGCTCGGGCGGCGCGACCACGCCCTGCTCCTCACCGCCATCCAGACCGGGCTGCGTGTCTCCGAACTCTGCGGCCTACGCCGCTGCGACCTCACCCTCACCAACGGACCCCACGTCCGCTGCCAAGGCAAAGGCCGAAAAGACAGATGCACCCCACTCACCCGAACCACCGTCGCCGCGCTCAAAACGTGGCTCGCCGAAACCGCCAACGGCGACACCGACCCTGTGTTCCCGACCCGAACCGGCGGTGCGCTCAAACCGGACTCCATCGGTGATCTCCTCGACCGATACCGCCATCGCCCGCCAGAAATGCCCGGCCTGGACCACCGAACGCGTGACCCCCCACACCCTGCGCCACAGCGCCGCCATGCAACTCCTCCACGCCGGCGTCGACACGTCCACCGTCGCGTTATGGCTCGGCCACGAACTGGTAGGGATTACCGAAGTCTCCCCGGATTCGATCACTGAATTTCCTCACTCTTGAGCGGGTGGTGGGCCTCCCAGTAGGTCCACCAGTTCGGGTGGGGGCTCCTCGACG